>NZ_AUAG01000024.1:0-64949 GCF_000428605.1 Thioalkalivibrio sp. ALE19 | reverse complement strand
GATGACGCCTGGCTTTCCCCGTCATTGCGAGGCCCCGCAGGGGCCGCGGCAACCTCGCGACGCAACCCCGACGTTCGCTCCAGTCGCCTGCGGCGGCGTCCGCCCCGGAGATCGCCACGCGCCTGCGGCGCTCGCGATGACGGTGCTTTTCCGGACCGCTGCCGCACGCTTCGCGCCGACGCGATGTGTCGAACCCCATTCCCCATGGAGTACCCGAAATGAGTGACACCCGGACCCACGCCGTCAACCCGACCCAGCAGCAGGCCCCGCGCGGCCTGAACATCGATCGCGAAGACATCTGCCTGACCGCAGAAGACCTGATGCTCTATTACGGCGAGGACCAGGCACTCAAGGGGATCGACATCCGCATCCCCAAGAACCGGATCACCGCCTTCATCGGACCCTCCGGCTGCGGCAAATCCACCTTCCTGCGCTGCTTCAACCGCATGAACGACCTGATCGACGCCGCCCGCATCGAGGGCACCATCCGCCTCGACGGCGAGGACATCTACGGCGCCAACGTGGACGTACCCGAGCTGCGCCGCCGGGTGGGCATGGTGTTCCAGAAGCCCAATCCCTTCCCCAAGTCGATCTACGAGAACGTGGCCTACGGCCTGCGCCTGCAGGGCGTGAAGAACCGGCGCCGCCTCGACGACGTGGTGGAAAAGTCGCTGCGCCGCGCGGCCCTGTGGGACGAGGTCAAGGACCGCCTGCACGAGAACGCCTTCGGCCTGTCAGGCGGCCAGCAGCAGCGCCTGGTGATCGCCCGCGCCATCGCCATCGACCCCGAGGTCCTGTTGCTGGACGAGCCCTGCTCCGCGCTGGACCCGCTGGCCACGCTCAAGATCGAAGAGCTGATGATCGAGCTGAAGAAGGACTACACGCTGGTCATCGTCACCCACAACATGCAGCAGGCCGCCCGCGTCTCCGACTACACCGCCTTCATGTACATGGGCGAACTGATCGAATACGCCGACACCGACACCCTGTTCACCTCGCCCGCGAAAAAGCAGACCGAGGACTACATCACCGGCCGCTTCGGCTGAGGAGCCCCACGCCATGGACAAGAGTTTCTTCAAGCAGCACATCTCCCAGCAGTTCAACGAGGAGCTGGAAGACATCATCAAGCGCGTGATGGAAATGGGCGGACTGGTGGAACAGCAGCTGGCCGATGCCGTGAACGCCATGGTCGAGGGTGACACCGAACAGGCCGAGACCGTGATTACCACCGACTACCGCATCAACGCGATGGAGGTGGAAATCGACGAGCAGTGCACGCACATCCTCGCCCGACGCCAGCCCACTGCCTCCGACCTGCGCCTGGTGATCGCCGTAATCAAGACCATCACCGACCTCGAGCGCATGGGCGACGAGGCCGAGCGCATCGGCCGCATGGGCCTGCATCTGCTCGAAGCCGACCGCCAGACCGCCCCGATGAGCGATCTCGCGGAAATGGGCGAACACGTGCGCCACATGACCCGTGGCGCGCTGGACGCCTTCGCCCGCATGGACACCGAACAGGCCGTGCGCGTTGCCCAGCAGGATATCCAGATCGACAGCCTGTACGAAGCCGTCACCCACAAGCTGATGAAACAGATGACCGCCGCCCCCGACGCGGTCCCCCGCCTGATGGACATCGTCTGGGCCACCCGCTCCCTGGAACGCATCGGCGACCGCGCCCGCAACATCTGCGAATACGTCGTCTACTTCGTCAAGGGCAAGAACGTGCGCCACACCAGCTACGAACAGATGGCGGCCGAGGCCACCGGCGACCGGCGCTGACCGATTCCGGGCCGACGCTCAGTCGCGCCCGCCTCGGCCGATGAGGTTGAGGAATTCGCGCCGGGTGCGCGAGTCCTCGCGGAAGGCGCCGAGCATGACCGAGGTGGCCATGGAGGAGTGCTGCTTCTCCACGCCGCGCATGGTCATGCACATGTGCCGGGCATCCACTACTACGCCCACCCCCTTGGCCTGGGTGACCTGCTGCAGGGCCTCGGCGATCTGACGCGTCAGGTTTTCCTGGATCTGCAGGCGGGCGGCAAACATGTCGACGATGCGTGCGATCTTGGAGAGGCCGATCACCTTGCCGTCCGGCAGGTAGGCCACGTGCACCTTGCCGATGATCGGCAGCACGTGGTGCTCGCACAGCGAATACAGCTCGATGTCGCGCAGCAGGACCATCTCGTCGTTGTCGGAGGTGAACAGTGCCCCGTTCACGATGGTATCCAGGTCCTGCTCGTAGCCGCGGGTCAGGTACTGCATCGCCTTCGCGGCACGCAGCGGGGTGTCCTTCAGGCCCTCGCGTTCCGGGTCCTCGCCGAGCCCGGCCAGGATCTCGCGGTAGTGCCCGGCCAGTTCGCTGGCCGGCGTGCGGTTATCGGGTTCCTCGTCGCTGTGCGAGTCGCTGTGCGAAGCGGCATCCATCATGTTCTCCTTGGATCAGAGCGGATCGGATCAACCGACCGTGACCGCCCCCAGGCCCGCGGCCAGGGAGAGGATCGCGCCGGTGGTCAGCACCATGCGCAGGGTCAGATAGCCCGGCGGCAGTCGCCGGTCACGCAGGCTCAGCCGGTCCACCCACAACACGCCCAGGAACAGGACCGCCAGGGTCATGATCGCCTCGGGCAACGGTTGCAGGACCGCCAGCCAGGCCAGCACGGGCGGGATGACCGCCCAGGCAGGGCCCGAAAGCGGCCCCACGCGATGGGAACGGTCCGCAAGGTGGATGCCCCAGTGAACCGCCCCCAGAAACGCCAGAATGACCGCACCATATAGCGCCAGCGCGTTGAGTGCGAAAGCCTGCCATTCCGGATGGGCGATCCATGCCCCTGCCCCGAAGAACACGAACGGGATCAGTCCGCCGGCGCCCAGCACCGCCAGGACCGGATCTCGCGCGTCGGTCCGTGACCTGTCCGGCGTGGCATCGCCCAGCCAGGCGCGCAGTTCGGGCACCCCGCCCAGGGCGCCTTCCCGCGTGACCACCAGGGGCAGGATGCGCATGCCGGTGGCCTGCTGCAACTGGTGGAACGCCGCGCGGTTCCCGGCCGACCCCATGCCCCATTCCAGGCGGGTCCACTCGCCGGGCCGCTGCTGGTCCAGCAGGGCCTCCGCTTCGCGGGTGTCGCTGAGACCGGAGGTCACCAGTACGATCGGGTATTCGTCGAGTGCGCGGCGCACCGGTTCGGGCCAGTCGGGGTTGGTCTCCGCCATGCTCGTCTCCTTCGGCGTCATTTACAGCCATTGTACAGGTATTGTATAAGATAGATATCGACCCCGGCCGCTGGAGAGCCCGGACATGCAAAGACAGCGCATCGCCGTCATCGGCGGCGGTATTGCCGGACTCGCCTCGGCCTGGATCCTGCAGCAGCGCCACGATGTTCGGCTGTTCGAACAGGCGCCACAGCTCGGGGGCCATGCGCATACCGTGGATGTGGCCGACCCCGAGGGGCCGACCGCCATCGACACCGGGTTCGTGGTCTATAACCAACGCAACTATCCCCTGCTCACGCGCCTGTTCGCGGAGCTGGCCGTCGAGACCCGTCCCACGGACATGAGCTTTGCCTGTTCGCAACAACCCGCCGGGCTGGAATATGCCGGCAACGACCTGAACACGCTGTTCGCCCAGCGCACCAATCTGTTGCGTCCGCGGTTCCTGCGCATGGTCGCCGATATCCTGCGCTTCAACCGCCTGGGCCACGAACTCAATGCGCGGCAGGAGATGCCGGAGGGCACGCTGGGCGAGTTCCTGGCCCGTCATCGCCTGGGGCGCGGCTTCACCGAAGACTATCTGCTGCCGATGGGCGCGGCCATCTGGTCGTGTCCGCCGGCGCGCATCCGCGAATTCCCGGCAGCCAGCTTCCTGCGCTTCTTCCTCAATCATGGTCTGCTGGATCTGCGCGACCGCCCGCAGTGGCGCACGGTGGTCGGCGGTTCGCGCAGCTACGTCCGGAGTCTGGCGCAGCGTCTGGCCCCCGGCTCGGTGGCGCACGGCGCGGTATCCGCCGTGGAGGCCCGCGCCTCGCAGTGGCGGGTGCACGGATCCGGCGACCCCGAGGAGTTCGACCGCGTGGTGTTCGCCTGCCACGCGGGCGATGCCCGCCGGCTGCTGGACGGCGGCCCCGCGGCCACCCGCGCCCGCCTGGCCGCCTGCCAGTTTCAGGAAAACCGCGCCCTGCTGCATACCGACGTCCGGTTGATGCCGCGCTCCCGGCGGGTCTGGTCTTCGTGGAACTACCTCTCTCGCGCACGCACAACCGGCGAACGCGGTGTCTCGGTATCCTACTGGATGAACGCCCTGCACCGGCTGCAGCGTCGCGAGAACTACATCGTCAGCCTCAATCCCCTGCACGACCCGCATCCGTCGCTGACCCTGGGCGAGTTCCTGTGGGAACACCCGGTAATGGACGCACCGGCCGAACGGGCGCGTGCCGCACTGGCCGAACACCAGGGCGAGGACGGCCTGTATTTCGCCGGGGCGTGGATGGGCGACGGCTTTCACGAGGACGGCCTGCGTTCGGCACAGAGCGTGGGGCGCGCACTGGGAGTGGAAATGCCCTGGACGGCGGGTTCCGAGCGCCAGACTGCTCCCCGGGCGGACACCGGGCAGCCTGCGGGAACCTGCGTCCCCGCCGTGACGGGGCAAACCTGATGGATGCCGCCCTGCTTCCCGGCCATGTCATGCACCGTCGCCTGCACGGGCCGGACTACCGTTTTCGCTACCGGGTGGTGAGCGCGCTGTTCGACATCGACCGCGTCGAGGATCTGGCGCGCAACCGCCGCTGGTTCTCGCTGGATCGCTTCAATCTGTTCAGCCTGCATACCCGTGACCACGGTCGCCGCGATGGGACGCCCTGGCGGCCGTGGGTCGAGGCCCGGCTGCGCGAGGGCGGACTGGAACCCGATGGCGGCGCGATCCTCCTGCAGGCCACGCCCCGGGTCCTCGGCCATGCCTTCAACCCCCTGAGCATCTGGTACTGCCATCACATGGACGGGCATCTGCAGGCCGTTCTGCTGGAAGTCCGCAACACCTTCGGCCAGCATCACCATTATCTGCTGCCGGCCGGAGACAGCGCGGGGGGCATGCTGCGCGGGGAGAAGGACAAGGAGTTCCACGTCTCGCCGTTCATCGATATGGACGCACGCTACGCGTTCGCCGTGACCGTGCCCGAACTGCACGAAGGCAGCTCGATGCGCGTGGCGATCCGCGAATACCAGGACGACCGGCTGCTGCTGGTCGCCACCCAGCACGGGCATGTCCGTCCGATGACCGACGCCGCCCTGCTGCGCCAGTGGGCCCGCATGCCCTGGATGACCCTCCAGGTCCTGTTCCTGATCCACTGGCAGGCCCTGAAGATCTGGTGGCGCGGCGGGCGCTATCACCCGCGCCCCGACCCGCCCGAAAAGGAGATGAGCTGATGGAACTGCAACGCAGCGAACGGCTTCCGGCCATGTCCCGGTCCGCGGCGAGCCGGGCCCTGGATCTGCTGGCGCGGCGTATCCATGGACTGGACCACGGTCACCTGACCCTGATCGGTCCGCATGGCGAACGCCGCGAGATCGCCGGGCAGGGCCCGGGCAGCGAGGCGGTCTGGCACCTGCGGCGGCCGTGGGCCACGCTTGTGCGACTGGCCCGCCACGGCGACATCGGCTTCGCCGAGGGGTTCATCAACGGCGAATGGACCACGCCCGATCTGCATGCCCTGCTGCGTCTGGCGATGGAGAACGAGCACCGGCTCGGCCGCGTCTACCAGCGCCCCGCCTGGCAACGCGGAGTGGATGCCCTGCGCCACTGGCTGCGGCGCAACTCGCGCCGGGGCAGCCGCGCCAATATCCGCTTTCATTACGATCTCGGCAACGACTTCTACCGCCTGTGGCTGGATCGCGGCATGGGCTACTCCGCCGCGCTGTTCTGTCGCGGCGACGAATCCCTGGAGCGCGCCCAGGAGCAGAAATACGAACGCCTGCTGACGCGCCTGGCTCCGGAACCCGGCGCCCGCATCCTCGAGATCGGCTGTGGCTGGGGCGGCTTTGCGGAGTTCGCTGCCCGGCGCGGCTACCGGGTGACCGGCGTCACCCTGTCCGACGAGCAGCTGGAATACGCCCGCGAGCGGATCCGGCAGGCGGGACTGGCGGACCGGGTCGACCTGCGTCTGCAGGACTACCGCGAACTGAACGAGACCTTCGACCACGTCGTGTCCATCGAGATGTTCGAGGCCGTCGGCGAACGCTGGTGGTCCACCTGGTTCGAGCAGGTGCACCGCTGCCTGCGGCCCGGCGGGCGAGCCGCGGTTCAGGTCATTACCATCGAGGAAGCCGCGTTCGACTATTACCGCCACAACGCGGACTTCATCCAGCTGTACGTATTTCCCGGCGGCATGCTCCCGACCCCGGCACGCTTCGGCGACGCGGCGGCCGCGGCCGGCCTGCAGGTCACCGAGCGCGCGTTCTTCGGTGCCGACTACGCCCGCACCCTGATGCACTGGTACCGCGAGGTCATGCGCACTCGGGGAGCCATCGAGGCGCTCAGTTATTCACCGGCGTTTCTGCGCATGTGGCGTTACTACCTGGCGTACTGCGAAATCGGTTTCAGTTCCGCTCGGGTCGACCTGATGCAGACCGTCATGGAACGCCCGGAACGCGGACTGCCTCACGGGCAGGAACCCCGAGGCTGAACTAGACTCTTCTGTCCGGCGTGGCCTTGGGTAACCGGCCACGAGGAGGAGGTGGTTATGTCCCAGCGCATCAACTTTCGGGAGGCCAGCTGGCCTGCCGACCGGAAGGCACTGTCCCTGATTCGCCGCGAAGTCTTCGTGGAGGAACAGCAGGTGCCCGAAGACCTTGAATTCGACGGCCTCGACGCCGGGGCCCTGCACTGGCTGGCGGAGGAGCCGGGAGGCGAACCCATCGGCACCCTGCGCCTGCTGCCGAGCGGCCAGATCGGACGCATGGCCGTGCGCCAGCCCTGGCGCGGTCACGGCATCGGATCGCATCTGCTCGAGTGCGCCCTGAGTGCAGCGATCCGCCACGGCTGGCGGGAGGTCTGGCTGAACGCCCAGGCGACTCGCCTGGGATTCTATGCCCGTCACGATTTCTTTATCATCAGTGACACGTTCGAGGATGCGGGCATCCCCCACCGGCGCATGCTGCGGCGCATCCGGAATTCCATGGCCCGCGCCGGATGAGACGGGCCGGATGACAAAGGAGAAGGCATGAACACGGAAGGCGGCGAAGTCGAGGAAACCACGGAAGACCCGCGCGAGCAGGCCCGCGAAATGCTGCGGGAGATGAGCGAAAACGCCGGGCGGATCCTGTGGATCCATGCTCCGGTATCGCTGCTGGAAGAAGTCGCGGACGACGATCTCCCCGGCACCCTCGCGCGCATGGCCCAGCGCCACCGCTCCACCGACATTCGCCTGCTGGTGGACGACGACCTGGCACTCAAGGACCGTCTGCCCGAACTGGTCGGCACGCTCAAGCGCCTGACCACCGCGGTCTCCGTGCGGGTGCTGGAACCCGACGAAAACGCACCGCTGGTGATGACGGTCATCGCCGATCAGTCCGGCTGGATGCAGTTCACGCGTTCGGGCAGCCAGCGCATCCTGCGGGGTGAAACCGATCATCGAGGCCGGACCCGGCGCCGCGCCGAGGAATTCGAAGCGAGCTGGGAAGCCGGCCGGGATTCGGACGAACTGCGACGTGTCCATCTCTGATCGACGCCGACGGCTCCTGCGGGCGAGCGCGGCCGCCTGCCTCCTCGCCCTGCCTCTCGGTTCCACGGCTCGCGACGCGGCCGACCGTGTCACGGTCATCGACTTGCAGAATCGCCGGGCCGAAGCCGTGGTGCACGACCTGCGCGAACTGTTCCCCGGCGCTACCCTGCAGCCGGATGGCTTCCGCCTTCTGGTGCGCGCGCCGGCGCACGAGATCGAGGAGATCCGCCAGATGGTGGCGGAGCTCGACCGGGCGTCCCCCGATCTGATCCTGCGCGTACGCCGCCGCGGCGACCACGACGACGAAACCGCCGGCCGTATCCGGCGCTTTACCACCCGGCGAGACGAGGACCGCGAGCAGTTCCTGCGGCTGCGCGACGGAGGGCGCGCCGTTCTGATGGTCGGGGAGACGCTGCCCGCCGGTTACCGCCTGTTTGCCGGCCGTGCCGGCGTGGCCATCGAACCCATCTATCGCGACACGGCGCGCGGCTTCGCCGTGGAACCCCGCATGCAACCCGATGGCCGCGTGCGCGTGGCGATCACCCATCTCCATCAGA
Organism: Thioalkalivibrio sp. ALE19; assembly: GCF_000428605.1. Classification (NCBI taxonomy): domain Bacteria; kingdom Pseudomonadati; phylum Pseudomonadota; class Gammaproteobacteria; order Chromatiales; family Ectothiorhodospiraceae; genus Thioalkalivibrio; species Thioalkalivibrio sp. ALE19. The sequence goes on along the minus strand of NZ_AUAG01000024.1, from coordinate 56,683 downwards.
CGCCCCTGCAGCGCGGCGCCGAGCACGAACGGGTCGCAACGGAGATCACCCTGGAGCCCGGGAGCTGGCACGATTTTGCCGGCATCCGTTCGCGGCTGGAAAGCGACGCCCGCGACGTTCATCCGCCCGTTCGCCGCCGCACCACCCGCGCCCGGGATGACGTATCGCTGGAGATCCGGGTGGACCCGACGGAGGACGCCACGGCCCCCGGGTTACGCTGAAGTCGTGCCCGGCCCGGACACGGTGCGCGGCCCGCAACCAGAAAGGCCCGCCGCTGCAGCGACGGGCCCCGGTATGTCTCCGTTCGGCACGGGCCGACCCGGCGGCGTATACCGCCGGGTGGCCCCGCCTGCCGATCAGTCAGCGCGGAAGCTGTCGTGGCAGGCCTTGCAGGACTGGCCGATCTCGCCGGCCTGACGGCGCAGCTGCATTTCATCGGCCCCTTCATCGATCAGGGCCGTCATGCGCGAAACCTCTTCTTCGAAGTCCGCAATCTTCTGTTCCCAGGTCTCCTGATCTTCCCAGACCTCCATCATGGCATCGGTTTCACCGAGATCGGAGCCCTCGGTAAAGCCCTGCCACGGCATGTCGGCCAGGCGCGCCAGCTGATCGGCACGCTCCAGGAACATCTCCTCGTTGAACGGAATCTCGCCCTGGGCCATGCCCGCCATCGGGCCGAAATTCCAGCTGAAGGCCTTGAACACGCCCTGGCGATACTCGATCGCGTCCTCGGGATCGACGGCCTGAGCGGTACCGGTCATCATCATCGCACCCAGCAGGGCCACGGGAAGACTGCGCAGAAAGAGCTTCTTCATGTTGTGATTCTCCTTTTCGGGCAGAATGAAAGCTGCACGATTGAAATTCCCCTTCATTCTACACCTGCTTGAGGTTCGGAAAAGCGACGCTCGACGCAAAACTCCGACAATAACGTTCGATGAATTCGAAAGCTCGACCCGCCTCCGTACCCGATCATTCGATCGAATGCATCACGTTCGATCTGGACGACACCCTCTGGCCGGTGATGCCGGTCATCCGTCATGCCGAAGACCGTTTCTACGCCTGGCTGCGCGAACGCGCGCCCGCAGTCTGCGCCCGCTTCGAGCCCGAAGAGCTGGTGGCCGACCGCGCGGGCTTCATGCGTGCCGCACCCGAGGAAGAGCGCCACGACCTTACCCGCCTGCGCAAACGATGGCTGCGCGGTCTTGCACAACGCTGCCAGGTCTGTCCGGACACCCTCGAGGAGGAAGGCTTCGCGGTCTTCTGGCATGCCCGCAACGAGGTGACCCCGTTCCCGGAGGCCGACGCCGTGCTCGCCCGCCTGCATGGCCGATTCACCCTCGGCGCCATCAGCAACGGCAACGCCGACGTGTTCCGCACGCCCCTGGGCCATTATTTCGATTTCGCCGTTCCCGCGGCCGAAGCGGGCGTGGCCAAACCCCATCCGCGAATCTTCGAACAGGCGCGACGGCGTGCCGGCGTACCGGCACCGGCCATCCTCCATGTTGGCGACGACCCCGTGGCGGACATCCTCGGGGCGCTGGATGCGGGGCTCAACGCCGCCTGGTACAACCCCGACGCGCTGCCCTGGGAACACCCGGTTCCCGCGCCGCCGCGTCTGGGCCGTCTCGGGCAGCTCCCGCGCATACTCGGCTTGCACGACTGACTTGTTGTTAGAATCGGCCCCCATGCCACAGCGCCCCGAACATGCCGGCACGGAGGAACACGGCGGCCCGCCCGACACCGCCCATTTCGTCACCCACGTGACCGAAGCCGGCGAAGTGCGCGACATGCGTACCAGCGAGGCCATCTACAACGCTCACGGCCAGAAGCTCATCGAGGCCGGCCAGCCTCTGGACCGGCGGCTGTTCGAGCGCCTCACCACACACAAACTGCTGCGCCCGCTGGACGCCAGCATCGACGTCGCCGAACCGGTGGACCGGGCGGCCCTGCGCGCCACCTCCGAACGTGTCGCGGAAGAAGACCCGCTGACCCGCGCCCTGATGGCCGTGGCCTCGCGGCCCCGCGAAGCCGTCGCGGTGCCCTCCTCCCTGACCCTGGACCCGGCGCTGGCAGGCAAACTGTCCATTCTGCAGGAACGCATGCCGGAGGCGTTCGAACACGCCATCCAGGTGTCGCTGGGCGCCACGCTTCTGGGAATGGAGCTGCGCCCGCCGGACACCGCCTTCGCCCGCGATCTGGCCACGGCCGGGCTGTTCCATGACATCGGCTATCTGCATATCGACCCGGCGATCTTCGAATCCCGCGCCCCGTTGACGCCCGAACAGGAACGCCAGCTGCGCAGCCATCCGGTGATCGCCTGGCTCACGCTCAAGCGTTTTCCCGCGTGCCACCCCGGGGCCAGCCATGCGGTCCTGCAGCACCACGAGCGCCTCGATGGCAGCGGCTACCCACGCGGTCACACAGGCGAAACGCTGGAGCCGGCGGGTCGCTGCCTGGCAGTGATGGAGCTTGCCTCCGCCCTGTGCGGCCGACAGGATCCCGCGGCCCTGTCGGCGATCCTCAAGGGCCACGCCGGCCAGCTCGATGGCGACGCCCTCCGTGTCCTGCTGCAGGCCATGGACCACTGCCCCGTCGCGGAATCGGTCCCGCAGGCGACCGGCTTTCCGGTCGACTGGGAAGCCCTGCGTGCCGGGATCGAATGCGTGGAACAGGGCCTCGAGCGCATGGAACAGCTCGATCCGGCGTCGCAGGCCATCCTCCGGCGCCACCTGGAGCCGCTGACCCGCCTGCTGGACCGGGCCGGGCTGCGCGGCCTGCCCCTCGACCTGATCCGCGAGAGCATCGCCGAGGATGCATCCCTGCGTGTGGAAACCGCCGCGCTGCAGAACGACGTGCGCTATCGCCTGCGGCTGCTGGCACGGGAACTGCCCGATACCGACGAAGAACTGCCGGAGGCCCTGCGCGACTGGAGCCGACGACTGCGAGAGGCCACCGGTTAAGTCGACCGGGCCCGCTCGGGCCGTTTCAGGCCGGACGCGGGAGCCGGTGCAGCGTCGCATAGAGCACCGGCACCACGCCGAGGATCAGCACCGTACCGGCAGCAAGGCCGCTCATCACGGCGATGGCCAGGGGCGCCCAGAACGGTCCGGACAGCGCCAGCGGGATCATGCCGAGGATGGTGGTCAGGGCGGTCAGGAGCACCGGGCGGAAACGATTGACCGCGGCCTCGATCAGGGCCTCCAGGGGTTCCAGTCCACGGCGGCGTTCCAGTTCGGCCTGCTCCACCAGCACAATCGCATTGCGCAGCAGGATTCCGCCCAGGCTCATCGCCCCCAGCAGGGCGATGAAACCGAACGGCTGCCGGAACAGCAGCAGACCCGCGACCACGCCCACCACCGCCAGCGGGACGCTGAGCGCCACCACGAGGGTGTTGCGGAAGCTGTTGAACTGCCAGAGCAGTAACACCACCATCAGTCCCAGGACAATGGGCACCGGCGCCAGCACACTGGCCTGCGCATCAGCGGCCGCCTCGAACTCGCCGCCCCATGCGCGCTCCACTTGCCCCGCATTCCCGGTGCCCTGCAGCAAGGTGTCGATCACCGGGTCGGCCTCGCGCACGAAACCGCTGGCGGTGGCACCGGGGGCAAGGTCCGCCTGCAGGGTCACGGTGGGGCGCCGGTCATGGCGCCAGATCACCGCCTCGTCGAACACGGGTTCCACCTCGGCTACCTGGCCCAGTGGTACCGCGGCACCGCCGTCGCGCGGCCAGATCTCCAGGGTGTGCAGCTGTGCCAGATCCCGGCGTTCGTCCTCCGGGAAGCGCCACAGCACCGGCAGGGCCTGATCGCCATCGCGAAAGACCCCGATCGGCATGCCGCTGACCCCGGCCTCCAGCGTCTCGGCCACCTCGGCGCTGGACAGCCCGGCCGCTCGTACCCGGTCCTGATCCACCTGTACGTCCAGCGTCAGTGTGCGTTCGCGCCAGTCATGCCGGGGCCGTTCCAGGTCGGGGTGACCTTCCATCCATTCCAGCACGCGGTCGGCGGTGGCGCGCAGTTCGGCCCGGTCCTGCGGCCCGGACAGCCGCAGCTCCACCGGATAGCGCACGGGCTCCCCCAGCTGCATCGGCCGCACCCGAGGTTCCGCCCCGGGGAAGCGACCGTCCATCCATTCGCGGGTCTCCGCGATGATGTCATGCAGTCGATCCACGTCTTCGACCTGCACCAGGATCTGGGCCAGCGCCGGATTGGGAAGTGCGGGCATCATCGGCAGATAGAACCGCGGCGACCCCTCGCCGATGAAGGCCGTGTAGCTTTCCACCTCGGGGTGCTGCGACAGCCAGGATTCCAGACGCGCCACATCGGCTGCGGTGGACTCGATGCGCGTCCCTTCTCCCCGCCAGTGATCGATCATGAACTGCGCCCGGTCGGCCGGCGGGAAGAAGATCTGCGGTACCAGCGCAAAGGACGCGACCGCGACCAGCATCAGGCCGACCACCGACGCCAGGGTCCGGCGGCGATGGCGCAGCATGGCCGTGAGCGCCCGGCGATAGAGCGCGAGCAGCTGCGTGCCGATTCCGGGCGTCTCCGTGCCGGTCGGATCGCCATTCGCCGGAGCCGGCAACCAGCGCCATGCCAGCAGGGCCGTCAGGGTCACCGCCAGCAGCCACGACAGACCCAGCGCGATCGCCACCACCCAGAACAGCGAGCGGGTGAACTCGCCCACCAGGGTCGGCGTCATGCTGATCGGCGAGAATGCCAGCGCTGCGATCAGGGTCCCGATCAGCAGCGGCCCGCCGGTCTCGCTGACCGCCTCGCGCGCCGCCTGCAGCCGCTCGGTGCCGCGCTGGATGCGGGTCATCATCAGTTCGGCAACGACGATCGCGTTGTCCACCAGCATCCCCAGGACCACGATCAGGGCCCCCAGCGAGACCCGGTGCAGTTCGATGCCGGCCACCCACATCACGAAAAAGGTCGCCAGGATGGTGAGCGGGACGCCCATGCCGACGATCAGGCCGGTGCGCCAGCCCAGCGCCACCAGCAGCACCCCCAGCACGATGACCACGGCCGTGGCCAGGTTGCCGCCGAAATCCAGGATCGCCGCGCGCACGGTCTCCGGCTGGAAGTTGACCGTGTCGATGTCGATTCCCACCGGGCGATCCCCGCGCAACGCCTCGATGCGCTCCAGGACGTCGTCACCCAGGGCGACCACGTTGGTCCCTTCGGTCGGGCTCACCCCCAGCGCGACCGCCGGCTGGCCATTGTAGCGCAGCATGCGTTCCGGCGGCTCGGCGTCACCGCGGTGCACTTCGGCCACATCGCGCAGCTGGAAACGCTCGCCGGTCTCGGGGTTGTGGATGGCCAGGTTGCGAACGTCGTCCACCGATTCGAACACCCCGGAGACGAACAGCCGTACGCGGTCCTCCTCCAGTTCGATCGCCCCGCCGGGCGCCACCACGTTCTGGCGCTCCAGAGCCTGGATGATCACCCCCGGATGCAGATCCAGTGCGGCCAGACGCGAACGCCGGGTCTCGACGAAAATCCGCTCGCCGCGATCGCCGAACAGCTCGGCTCGTGCCACCCCGGGCAGGCGCAACAGTTCACGGCGCAGTTCATCAGCGTAGTCGTGCAGCTCGCGGTGGCTGTAGCCCTCGCCGTGGATCGCCAGCAGGGTGCCGAAGACATCCCCGTAGTCGTCGTCCACCAGCGGACCGCGAATCCCCTCCGGAAGATCCGGCACCGCCGCGCGCACGGTGCGTTCCAGCTCGTCCCATACCTGGCGCTGGGCCTGATCCCCCAGAGCCTCGTCGACGTGGACGAAGATCACCGACTCGCCATGGCGGCTCACCGACTCCAGTTCGTCCAGCTCGTCGAGCTGCTGGATATGGCGCTCCAGGACCTCGGTGACCTCCTCCTCCACCCGCGTGGCTCGAGCACCGGGATACCCGGTCTGCACCAGCGCGGTCGGCACGGTGAACTCGGGATCCTCGAGCTTGCCCATGTCGATGAAGGCCCAGGTCCCGCCGAGGACCAGCAGGGCCGTCAGGAACACTACCAGCCGGGCCCGCTGGATGGCCCAGGTCGCGGCGTTGAACCCGGACCCGGCGTTGTCGCCGCCGGGCGGGTTCACGGCCGGTTGCCCCCGGCCCCGGTGTCGCGTCCCGAAGCCGGGGCCTCGTCATTGAACCGACGGGTACGCTGGCCCTCGCGCAGCCGTCCGGCGCCCGCGGAGACCACCTCGTCACCCGGCTCCAGATCGCCCTGCACGCGCACCCCGTGGCCGTCCGCGCCGAGCACTTCCACCTGGCGCGGGGCGACGCGGCCGTCCTCGGGGTCCCGCACCCACACCGCGTAGCCCTCCGCGTGTTCCACCAGAGCGGACGGCGGAAGCACTACGCCGACACCGGGTTCGGGGCGCGCCCGGAAGGCGACCTCGGCGGTCATCCCCGGCAGGACCCGGTCGGGGTCAAGCGCCGTCGCGGGCAGGGTCAGCGGGTCGGGGGTCTCCAGCCGCACCTTGACCGGATAGGTCTGCCGTCCCGGCAGCACGTCCACCCCGACCGACCGGATGCTGGCGGAGAAACGCGCGTCGTCCAGCGCCGGAATGCGTACCTCCACCGCCTCCAGCCGGTCCCGCCAGGCCAGCAGCCCCTCGGGGATGCCGACCTCGATCTCGATGGATTCCAGATCCTCGAACAGGACCACCGGGTGATGCGCCTGCACCGGTTCATGCGGTTCCAGATCGCGTTCGGCGACGTAACCGGTGAACGGGGCCCTGAGTTCGCTGTCTTCCAGTGCGTCGCGCGCCTGCTCCAGCTGCGCCTCGATGCGCCGGATCCGGCCCCGGGCGGCCTCGCGCTCCTCCTCACGGCCGCCGGCCCGCGCGATGGTCAGCGCCTCCTGCGCCGAACGCCGGTCCGCCGCGGCCTCGCGCAGGGTCCGGCGGGCGCGGTCATATTCCGACTGACTCACATGACCGTCGTCGCGCATGCGCGCCACCCGGCGGTATTCGGACTCGGCCTGTTCCTCGCGGGCCCCGGCCGCCTCCAGCCGCGCCTCCAGCTGGCGCCGTTCTTCCTCGCGTGCGCCGCGCTCCAGCATCAGCTGCTCCGCGCGGGCCTCCACCAGACCGCCCTCCAGTTCACGCACCCGGCGCTGGAAGTCGCGCGGGTCCAGACGCGCCAGGAGGTCGCCCTCGTCCACGCGTTCGCCGCGCTCCACCGCAACCGACTCGACCACCCCTCCGACGCGAAACGCCAGCCAGGCACGTTCCGCCGCCTGGGTACGCCCGGAGAAGCGGCGCTCGATGAGAGTGTCCCGCTCGCTCACGGTGACCAGCTTGACGGGCCGTTCGGGTGCGGGCGCCTCCGACGGCCCCTCGCCACATCCGGTCAACACCAGCGCCAGTATCAGGACACCCGCGGCGTAACCCGCCGTCCGGCGACGCGGCCACCCGCCCGTCATGAACCTCCCGCCTGCCCCAGCACGGCTTCCACGCGTTCTACATCGCTCGGGGTGTCGACACCGGGCGGATGCGCCTCCGCGCGCAGCCCCACCCGTATATGCGCGCCCATCGCCAGGGCTCGCAGCTGCTCCAGCTGCTCGAGGCGTTCGAGGCGCGCAGGCGGGGTCGCACTCATGCGCCGCAGGAACCCGGCGCGATACGCGTACAGTCCGAGGTGACGCACGGCCGCCGACGTGTCGGGGTCGCGGCCGTCGCGCGCGGCCTCACGGTCGAAGGGAATGGGCGCGCGGGAAAAGTACAGCGCCCGCCCGTGATCATCGGTCACCAGCTTGACCTGGTTCGGATCGTGCAGATCGGCCGCACTGCCCAGCGGCACCCCGAAGGTCGCCATCCCGGCCTCCGGCGATTCCGCCAGCAGGGCCGCCAGCTCGTCGAGGAGCCCGCCGGGCGTCAGGGGCTCGTCCCCCTGCAGGTTCACCACCAGGGATTCGTCACCCCAGCCCTCCGTCGCTGCCACGGCGGCGATGCGGTCGGTGCCCGACGGGAGGTCCGCGGCGGTCAACACCGCCTCAGCGCCCGCCGCGCGGGCTGCGGCCACCACCCGTTCATCGTCGGCCGCCACGATGACGCGGGAGGCACGACTCTCCCGCGCACGCGCGACGACATGCGCGATCAGCGGACGACCCGCGACCGGCACCAGCGGCTTCTCCGGCAGACGGCTGGAGGCCAGCCGCGCCGGGATGACGACAACGAAGGGTTCCACGGCGCCCTCAGACGTCGCGCCAGCGTTCCTTTTCCTCGTCCGACAGGCGCCGGGCCTCGTCCACCAGCATCACCGGGATCTCGTCCCGAATCGGGTACGCCAGACCGGCCTGAACCGAGATCAGCTCCTGATTCTCGCGGTCGTATTTCAGCGGGCCCTTGGTCTCCGGGCAGACGAGGATGTCGAGAAGGCGGTTGTCCATGTTGTACTTACCCCAGATGGCGGAGCCGGATGCTGGTCGTCAGACGCTGCAGCAGGGCCGGCTCGAAAGTGGCTGGAAGGCTGGCCGCCACGGGCCAGTACCAGTGGCGGGATTGCGCGAACGACCGGCATTTTACGGCATCCTTCTCGGTCATCAGAACCGGCAGGTCGTCATCAAACGCCAGATCACGCGCGCGAAAGCGATGGTGGTCCGGAAACGGATGCCGGATCACGTAGATGCCGCGCTGCTCCAGCATGGAAAAAAAACGTTCCGGGTCGGCGATGCCGGCGACCGCATGGACCTCCTGCCCGCCCAGAAGCCTCGGGCGCATGGTCTCGTCACTGCCGTCCACCCGCCGCAGGCGCGAGGCCGGTACCAGCTGCATCGGGATCTCGTCGACACCAGCCTCGCCACCGGTCCGCACGACGAAATCGGCCCGCGCACGTGCCGCCTTCGGCTCGCGCAGCGGCCCGGCCGGCAGACACAGACCGTTGCCGAGGCCCCGGCGCCCGTCCACCATCAACACGGTCAGATCCCGTGGCAGTCGATGGTGCTGCATGCCGTCATCGGCGATCACCACGTCCGCGCCGCGGTCGGCCAGCGCGCGTGCGCCACGCACGCGATCGCGGTCCACCTGGACCGGCAGCCGGGTCCGTCGGGCCAGCAGCACGGGCTCGTCCCCGACCTCGGCCGGATCCGAATCCGGATGCACCGCCTGCCCCGCCTCGCCACGCCGGCCATAGCCACGGGACACGATGCCCGGACGATATCCCGCCTCCGTCAGACGCCGCGCCAGCCAGTCCGTCATCGGGGTCTTGCCGCTGCCGCCGACCGTCAGATTCCCGACCACAATCACCGCCTTCAACGGCAGTCGGGTATTCCGGCGGATCTCTTCCAGGCGCATGCGGTTATATTCCGCAAGTCCGGCGTAGGCCAGCGACAGGGGGTACAACGTCGCGGCCACCGGGCCGCGGTGGCTCCAGTGTCGCCACCACCATCGACTCAGCCAGGCCGTATTCATGCGCGGCCTCCGTTCCCCGGCAACGGGCTCACCAGTCCCAGACCTCGGCCAGCAGCGTCTCGAAATGGTCATCCACCCGCCGGCGCTCGTCCCAGAACCGGCGGCGGGCGGCATCCCCCAGCTGCCGGCGGACGGCGGCATCGTCACGCAACGCCGTCCAGCGGGCCAGCACCGCCTGCGGATCGACATGCACCTCCACCGGCAGTTCCAGGGTCCCTTCGCGCCCGAGACTGACCGCGGTCCCGCCGGCAAGCGCCTGCCACAGCACCCGCGATCCCGGGGCATCCAGATGCACCGCCTGCGCCGCGCTGGCCGCCGCGGCGAACCAGCGCGGGTCGTCCAGCTGCACGACATTCCCGGGCGCGAGCGCATTGCGATCCCATTCGCTCACCCGCAATGAACGCCCCGGCAGCGGGTGACCGGGGTCCTCTTCCAGACTGGCCAGCAGGATGTCCTCCTCCGCGAAACCGGAGGCCTCCCAGGCGGCGCGCCAGGCCGGCCAGCCGGCCGCGGTGCCATGCCACCACCACAGCCGGCGTACCTCCCCACCCACCAGCGAGCGCAGTACCACATCCGCCTGCGCTTCGACGAAACGCGCCATCGGATCCGCCGGTTCCAGCCACCGCGCGGCACCGCCGTCGCCGGCGTGCTCATTCCAGCGCCGGCTCTCTTCCGGATCGCGGGGCCAGGCCAGCTCCAGACCCCGCGCCGCCGGCCGCGCCGGCGGTGCCGCGTTCACCGCGATCACCGGCGCCTGTGTGGCTTCCAGCAAGTTGGGCGGGGTCACGCCGCCCGCCAGGATGATGCCCGCGGGCTGGAAGCGGTCCAGCACGCGGCGCACGACCCGTGGCCGGTCGCAGGGGCCGTACCCCACGCCCACCTTGCGAAACGGCTGCATGTGCTGTTCGAACAGTTCGGGGCAGTCGCGTTCGAAGGTCAGTACCAGGCGCACGTCCTGACGCTTGTGGCGCACGAATCCCAGCAGTTCGATCCCCAGACGCAGGCTTTCGGGGTCGGCCCCGGCACGGATCCAGATCAGGCGACCGCGGTCCTGCGGCGGACCGAGGAATCCCAGCCGCGCGAGTGCCCGTGCACGGTCTCCGCGGCGCCAGTCCCGCCCGACCGCGCCCCAGACCTTCGCCAGCCCGGCGCCGTATCCCGGTTCGGTCGTGTACATGCCGCTCAGTCGTCCGCCGCCCGGCCGTCATCGCCCAGCGTGGCGATCGACACCGCGCTGACACCGAGGCGGCCCACCACGTCCAGCGCCCGCACCACCGACTGATGGCTGGCGCTGGCATCCGCGCGGATCACCACGGGGTCGTCACCGCGGGTCTCGAGGACCTCGCCCAGCACCTGTTCCAGGGTTTCGGCCCGACGGTTGACCAGTTCCCGCCCGTCCACGAAATAACGGCCGTCGGCATCCACCACGATGTCGATCCACGCGCGGTCGTCCACCTGTTCCGCTTCCCGGTCGGCCGATGGCAGGGTGATGTCGATGTCCGCGTGCCGGTCGAACGTGGTGGAGACCATGAAGAAGATCAGCAGCAGAAACACCACGTCGATCAGCGGCGTGAGATTGACGCCGGGCTCCTCGGGGGGGCGATGCGGCCGGAATTTCACGCCCGGCCTCCGGCCTCGACGCTGCTGGCGCTGCGCTCGCCGTGCATGATCTCGACCAGCTTGGTGGCTTCCTGCTCCATCTCCAGCACCAGTTCATCGATCCGGCCGCGGAAGTAGCGATGGAAGATCAGCGCCGGAATCGCGACCCCGATGCCGGTGGCGGTGGTGATCAGCGCCTGCGAGATGCCACCGGCCAGATCCCGCGGGCTGCCCACACCGATCTCGGTGACCACCGTGAAGACCTCGATCATGCCGACCACGGTGCCCAGCAGCCCCAGCAGCGGCGTGATCATCGCGATGGTACCGAGGGTGTTCATGTAGCGTTCGAGTTCATGGGCCACCCGCCGGCCCGCCTCCTCGATGCTTTCCTGGGTGATCTGGCGGGTACGATCATGGGTCGCCAGACCCGCAGCCAGCACCGATCCCAGCGGGGAGTTTTCACGCAGGCGCTCGATGTCCTCCATCGACAGGCCGTGTTCGCGCATCTGTTCCCATACGCGCCCCAGCAGGCCCTGCGGCACTACCCGCCCTCGCCGCAACGAGATAAAACGTTCCAGGATGATCGCCACGGCCAGCACCGAACACAGCAGGATCGGCACCATCAGCCAGCCGCCACTTTTCACGATCTCGAGCATTCACTGCCTCCTTGGAGTTACGGCGCGGCCCGCCTGCGCCCTCAGGCCCGGGAAAAGACGGCCATGGATTCCACGTGCGCGGTATGCGGGAACATGTCCATGATCCCGGCCCGTTCCAGCCGGTAGCCATGATGATGCACCAGACGTTCGGCGTCACGGGCCAGGGTCGCCGGGTTGCAGGACACGTAGACCAAGCGCTCGATCCGGCGCGGGCCCAGCGCCTCCACGGCGGCGGCCGCCCCGGTGCGCGGGGGATCGAGCAGGACCCGGTCCCAGTCCTCGTGCAGCCAGTCGGCCCGCGAGAGTGCCTCGGCGTCGTCCAGGTCGGCGCGGGCATAGCGAGTGTTGTCGATCCCCTGCCCGCGCGCGCTGTCCGCCGCCCGCGCGAGCATCGCATCATCCACCTCGACCCCGGTCACCTCGGCCGCCCGGGTCGCCAGCGGCAGGGTCAGGTTGCCCAGCCCGCAGAACAGGTCCAGCACCCGGTGCTCCGGCTCCAGCTCCATGGCGGCCACCGCCTGGCGCACCATGGCACGGTTGACCTCGGGGTGGACCTGGACGAAATCCATGGGCGTGAAACCGACCTCCACGCCGAAATCGGGGTGCCGGTAGACCAGCGGGGCATCCGGCCCCGCCAGATGGACCACGGTCTCCGGCCCGCCCGACTGCAGGAACACGCCGATCCGTTCCTCCTCGCCCCAGGCCGCCAGGCGCGCCTGATCCGCCTCGTCCAGCGGGTCGAGGTGACGGAACACCAAGGCCACGCGGTCGTCGTCATCCACGCCGACCTCGATCTGCGGGATCCGGTCACGCGCCTGCAGACCGTCCAGCAGCTCCCGCAGCGCGCGGATGCGGTGCCCCACCGCCGGGTGCAGCACCTCGCAGTGATCCATCTCCGCCAGATAGGGACTGCCGCGTTCGCGGAACCCGACCAGCGTCCCGCCCTTCTTCGGCACGTGCTTGGCGCCCAGCCGCGCGGTCCGCCGATAGCCCAGGGTCGCCCCGGTCAGCGGCTCGAACCGCGCCTCGGGCGTCACGTGCCCGATCCGCTCCAGCGCATCGAACAGGGCCTGTTCCTTGATCTCGCGCTGCAGGTCGATCGAGGCGTGCTGCAGCTTGCAGCCACCGCACAGACCGAAGAATGCGCAGGGCGGATCCACCCGGCCGGCGGCGGGCTCCAGCACCTCCACCACTTCGGCCATATCAAAACGGCGCTTGCGCCCGGTCTGCACCGCGCGCACCCGCTCACCGGCCAGAGCCCCGTGCACGAAACAGGCCTTGCCGTCACGTCGGATCACGCCTTGGCCATCCAGGGTCACGTCCTCGATCACGGCCTCGAACGGTGTGCGGTCGATCTTCTTGCTCATGCCGTCAGCCCCGCCAGGCTTCGAGAAATTCAAGGTGGTGCTCCGCCGGGCTGGCGGCCAGGTAATCCGCCAGCTGGTCCTGGCGGGATTTCAGCGCGTCGTCGGTCAGGTGGCCCCGCATGTGCTCGAAACGCAGCCACACGAGGTAGGTATTGAGCACGTCGTGCTCCACGTAGTCGTGGATCTCGCCGGCGCGTCCGTCGCGCCATGCCGGCCAGACCATGGAGCCGTCCATTCCCAGCTTGCCGGGGAAGCCCAGCAGGCTGGCCATGGTGTCCAGACCGGTCACCGCGCGGCCCTGAAAGCCGGCGAGCACGTCCATCAGGTCGACATGGCGCCAGTGGAAGCGCGACAGGTAGTTGTTGTAGCGGAACTCGCGGTCGTCGTCGCCCTGCTCCCAGTACCGCGGCGCCTGCACGCCATTGACCAGCGCGCGGTAGTGCAGCACCGGCAGGTCGAAGCCACTCCCGTTCCAGCTCACCAGCGTGGGCGTGCGCTGGTCGATCACGCCGAAGAACTGGCGCAGCAGTTCGGCCTCGTCCGGCGTGTGCCCGTCCTCGCCGTCGCGGCCGAAGGCCGACAGCTTGAGCGCTTCCCCGCCCTGGTACAGCACCCCGATGGACACGATGCGATGCAGCGGATGGCGCAGGAATTCCGAGCCGGTCTGCGCGCGGCGCATCGCGAACAGCGCATCCGCGACCTCCCGGTCGGTCAGGCCATCAAAGTCGTACAGCCGGCGCGCGCCCTCGATATCGGGCACCGTTTCCAGGTCAAAAACCAGTACGGGAGCAGACATGCCAGCCTCAGTCGGGGTAGACGCCGGTGGAAATGTAGCGGTCGCCGCGATCGCAGATAATGGCCACGAAGGTTCCGCCTTCGACCTGTGCGGCGAGCTTCAGGGTGGCCGCCACCGCGCCGCCGGACGACACCCCGGCAAAGATGCCTTCCTCTGCCGCCAGCCGGCGCATGGTGGTCTCCGCTTCCTCCTGGGTCACGTCCACGGTGCGATCCACCCGCGCGGCCTCGAAGATCGTCGGCAGATAGGCCTCGGGCCAGCGCCGGATCCCCGGGATGGAAGCCCCTTCTCCCGGCTGCACGCCGACGATCTCGATCTCCGGATCGCGCTCCTTCAGGTACCGCGAAACCCCCATGATGGTCCCGGTGGTGCCCATGGAAGACACGAAATGGCTGACCGTGCCCTCGGTGTCGCGCCAGATCTCCGGCCCGGTGCCCTGATAATGCGCATCGGGATTGTCGGGATTGCCGAACTGGTTAAGCAGGAAGCCTTCTCCCGCGTCCGCCATGCGCTGAGCGAGGTCGCGCGCCCCTTCCATGCTTTCCTCGCGCGTGACCAGCTTGAGCTCGGCTCCATAGGCCTTCATCGACGCACGCCGTTCGGCCGACATGTTGTCCGGCATGATCAGGATCATGCGATAGCCCTTGATCGCGGCCGCCATCGCCAGCGCGATGCCGGTATTGCCGGAGGTGGCCTCGATCAGGGTATCGCCGGGACGGATGTCGCCGCGCTGCTCGGCGGCACGGATCATGTTGACCGCGGGCCGGTCCTTGACCGAACCGGCGGGGTTATTGCCCTCGAGCTTTACCAGCACGGTCGACGGCAGATCCGCGGCCAGGCGCTGCAGGCGCACCAGCGGCGTGTTGCCGACGAAATCCTCGAGGGTCGGAAAGGAATCGGGATGCAGTCGTTTCATGGCCGCAGAGTATAACGACTCACGCAGGCTTTGCGGGTCCGCGGGCACGACGAATGCGACGTGAACCCCGCCAACAAAAAGGCCCCGGAGCTCGGCTCCGGGGCCCGGATGGCGCGAACGCCCCGCCCGTTTACATGAACAGGCAGATGTCGGAATCTCCGGCGAACTCGAAGAACGCCGCCGCCCCGGCATATTCCACGCCATCAATGAAGTGACTGGTGTCCATTTCGAACAGGTCCACCGTCATCTGGCAGGCGATCATGCGCACTTCGGCCTCCTGGCACAGCTCGCGCAGATCCTCCAGATCGGAGACGCCCTTCGCCTTCATCTTCTTCTTCATCATCACGGTCATCATCTTCTGCATCCCCGGCAGGGCCTGCACAAGAACCGGCATCGGCATGGGCATGGGCATGCCCGGATTGCCCAGTGAGGTCACCTGAAGATCCAGCTTTTTCTCCAGCAGCTTCAGGCCGTAGAAGGTAAAGAAGATCTCGCACTCATAGCCCAGGGCCGCTGCGGTCGAGGCCAGGATGAACGGGGGATACCCCCAGTCCAGGCTGCCCTTGGTCGCGATGATGGCCATTTTCTTCTGTTCGTCGCTCATTGAGTTTTCCTCCTGTTGTTATACATGGCGAAGCCGGGTGGCGCCCCCTGCACCACCCGGCTCCGAATGGCGTGAAGTGCGGATTTTCAGTGTCCGGAGCCCTGGCGCGCTCGTCGCCAGTCCCGAATCAGGGCGCAACCCGCGCAAACACCCAGGGCGGCAAGGCTGGCCCAGACCGAAATCGGTACCAGAATCATTGCCAGCCCAAACATGACCCACGCCAGTACGGTCATTGCTCTCCTCCTTCGGTGCGGATGGCACGCGGTCCGTGCGCATCCGGTGACCGATTCGCTTGTTGTCGGCGGCAGACAGGCACCGGCTCAAGCCGACCGAAGCCTACCGCGTTCCGCTGCTCCCTGCATCACTGCCCTCGGCCGCACCCTCCTGACCCGGCCCGGATTCCGGCGCCGGCCGCCGTTCGGCCGCCTCCGCCGGTCGATGAACATCGGCCGCCGAGGCCCGGCCACTGCCGGGGTCCACGGGGCTCGCGTCCACGAACTGGTTGTTGAGCTTCTGGATGTAGGCCTCGGCCTGATCACGCAGGCGATGCAGCCGTGCCAGGCTCCGCCGCCCCAGACCACGCGGCCCGCGTGCGAACAGCGAACGCATCGGCCGGGTACTCTTGAGAAAGGCCGCCTGCCAGTTCCCGGCCGCCGATTCTTTCGGCAGCTCGCGTGCAATCCGCCGTGCGAGCCAGCGACGGTTGAAGAAATGGATACCGCCCAGCGCGCCGAGAACCAGCACCACGCCCAGCGACGTCCACCACGGGTTGTCCAGCAGGGTCTGCCACACCCGGCCATCGATCCACGGGCGGACACCGTCGGTGGCCTGATAGCCGATCACGGCCAGCACCGCCACCAGCGCTCCCATCATGCCGGCGTCGAACTGCAACACCCGGCGCCGCCAGCGATCGAGACTGCGTTTGATCGCCGGCAGGGCGTCCATCTCGATGGACTCGGCAATCGCCTGCAGGGCCCCGATGATCCGGTACGACCGTGAAGAACTGATCTCGCGGATCTTGGCATGGATCTCTTCGCGGTCATGCGCGGATTTCTCCTCATAGCGCTCGCGCACCTGCGCGTCGCCGATCTCCACCGCGCCGCTCTCGTTATAGATGCAGTAGAAACGCCCGGTTGCGTTGCCCTGACGCACCACCGCGCGCTGCCACGCGGCGACCACTTCCTCGAGGTTGTCCTCGCGCCAGGTCGTGTCGATCTGGTTGAGGATAAAGACCAGCTTGGTGAAGTCGTTGCGCTCGGCCACCCGGTTGACCAGGTGCTCCAGGGTGTCGCGCATGGCGCCGGGTTCGGGGTGCCGTGCGTCGAAGAACACCAGCACCAGATCCGACAGATCGATGATGTGGTCGGTCAGCTGCAGGATGGTGGTGCGCTGCTCGTCGGCATCGAACCCGGGCGAGTCGATCAGGATGCGGCCCCGCAGCTGCTCCGCACGCGCGGTCTTCATCGCCAGGAAATGATCCACCGTGCGCCCGCCGCCATCGGTGATGCGTTCGATCTCGTCGGAGACCCGATAGAACGGGAAGCGCGGGTCTCCGTCGAGCGCCAGCCCGGGGAGTTCCTGCACCCGTTCGCTGCCGCCGTAGGAGATCACGGTGAACTTGTCGTCCACCGCCTGGCTGCCGCTGCGCTGCACGGTATCGCCCACGAACTCGTTGATGAACGTGGACTTGCCCGAGGAGAAGGTCCCCAGGACCGAGATCATCGGCCACCAGGAAATGGTGAAGGCGTAGGACTCTTCTTCCGGATCCAGCAGGCC
Source organism: Thioalkalivibrio sp. ALE19 (assembly GCF_000428605.1). Lineage (NCBI taxonomy): Bacteria > Pseudomonadati > Pseudomonadota > Gammaproteobacteria > Chromatiales > Ectothiorhodospiraceae > Thioalkalivibrio > Thioalkalivibrio sp. ALE19. Next base: position 39,558 of record NZ_AUAG01000024.1, on the reverse strand, counting down.
CGAGGCATATCCGACCCGATCCAGCTCCCGGAACGGATTGACCACGCCCTCGAGGACCGGGTTTTCCTCCGCCAGACGGTCACTCAGGAGCTTGAGCTGCTTGCGGACGCGGCTGCCAGGTCGATTGAACATTCCGATCTCCATATTGGTTCGGGCCCGGGCAGACCGCGCGCACGGCTAGCGCGGCGCCGACGGCGGACGGTATGGGCCGCCCGACCCCGGATAGGGACCGCCCTGCCCCGAGAGTGGGTTGAACATGTTCATCATACCCATGGGACCGCCCACGTTGCGATTCAGGCTCCACATGTCGCGCTGCATGCCGATCACGGACCCGGCCATCACCTCGGTATCCCGGGTCATCGACCCGATGTCCGTGCTCATGCGGCCGGTGTCCTCGCTGATGGATGCAACGCTCTGCTCCATCTCGGCCGTGGATCCGGCAATATCCACCATGCGGCCCTCCATCGCCTCCATGTGGCGCACAATCGCCGACATGTCGCGGTCCACCACCCGGGTCATCGAGGAGATCTCCTCGGTCAGCTGTGACACGTCCCGGGTCAGGCTGGTGATCAACCAGAAACCGTACACCGCCAGCACGACGAATGCGACCAGGGAAGCATAGACGATCAATTCGAGCCGCCTGGCCCGTCGTTGCGCATCGTCCGCCTCTTCCTTGACCTCGTAATACTGACTGTCGCCGTCAGCTGGCCTGTCTTTCGCACCCATCGTTCCTCCGGTCGGTGACTACAGCACACGTGATGTGGAGGGTGCCGCAAACCTCAGCGGAACCGTTCCAGGTGGTCCGCCCCTTGCGGATGATGCCGGGAATAGATCGGACGCAGTGGGGCCATCAACGCCCGGCGTTCGCCCTCCGGAAGCTTCTCCAGCGCCCGGTCCCAGCTTCCGATGGCGGCTTCAACATCGCCGGTGGCGTATTGCAGATTGCCCAGTTCCCCGAGGATGTCCGCCCGTTCCCGGCTTTCGTACGCCTGCGTTTCCAGCCCGCCTTCGAGGACGGTCAACGCGGCTGCGGCACCCTCGCGCCAGTACGTCTCCCGTGCTTCGGTCAGCAGCGCCTCGACCTCCACCGGCTCCTCCACGGCTTCTTCCCTGGCGGCTTCTTCCCTGGCGGCTTCTTCCCTGTCCGCTTCTTCCCTGTCCGCTTCTTCCCTGTCCGCTTCTTCCCTGTCCGCTTCTTCCCGAGCAGCTTCTTCCCGGGCCGCTTCCTCCCGAGCAGCTTCCTGGTCCTCGGCAGAAGGCTCTTCCTCCAGGACCACGCCGGACTCCGCGGGCGGGTCCTCCGGCTCGGCCGGCGCCAGCCAGTCACGGGCGGACCAGGCGATCAACCAGAGGACGATCACGATCAGCACCCAGTAGCGATTGATGAAACCGTGGCGCGGCTTGTCTTCACCTGATTCCATTTGTCACCTCGTTTCCTGTCCGAAAATCGCCCGGGCCAGTCGGTCCAGCTCCTCCGCCGCCTTGCCGGAAGGCTCCAGCTCGTTCACCGCCAGCCCCTCGCTGAACGACCGCCGGAAGGCCGTGCGCTGCTTCAGCCGAGGGCGCAGAAAACGGATACCCTCGATCTGCTGCAGGGCCTCCGCAGTCTCCTCGGTCTCGCGCACGAACTGGTGCGTGTCGGCGCGATTGATGAACACCTCGATGCCGGGACCGCTGTCACGATCGGTCCGACGCTCCTGGATCTCGCGCACGAAACGGTGAGTGGACCAGACGTCGGCCTGACTCGGCGGCACCGGGATCAGCACCCGGTCTGCCGCGGCGACCGCCCGCATCAGGGTGTCCATGGCGGAGGGCCCGACGTCCACCAGCCAGTGATCGAACTCCCCCTGCCGACCCAGCGCGACATCGGCATCGGTCGTGGCGGGGAGCGCGGGGCTGTACCCCTCCTCCTGCCGCACTTCCAGGACATCGCCGAGAGTCCCCTGCGGATCCAGGTCCACGGCCTGTACGCGGTGCCCTTTCGCGAGCAGCCAGAGCGCGAGATTGAAAGCGACGGTGCTCTTGCCCGTTCCGCCCTTGAGGTTGGCCACCACGGTCAGCATTGCGGCTCCCGGATCCATTGAATTCTAAAACGGGCTGCCCGGCGAACCGGGCAGCCGATCATGCACGGGCGAGCCCGTGCGAGCAGATCACTGCTCTTGCTGCTGCTGCGGCATGCCCTGCTGCGGCATGCCCTGCTGCGGCATACCTTGCTGCGGGCCATAGCCGTGGCCGGGGCCGTAACCGTAGCCCGGATGGCCATAGTAGCCGGGACCGTAGCCATGACCACGACCATAGCCGTAGCCGTCACCACGGCCGTGACCGTAGCCGTGACCATGACCGCGACCGCGGGCGGAGAAGTCGAAATCGCCCATCATGTCGCCGAACATGTCGCCCATGTTGTGGCCGCGGCCGTAACCCGGACCGCCAAAGAACGGCATGCCACCGTAGCCGGGGCCGTAGCCATAACCGGGACCGTAGGGAGCCCCGTAGCCCGGACCACCATAGCCCGGCCCGCCCCACTGCGCGGAAGCCATCATCGGGGCAGCGGCCAGACCGGCCATGGATGCCGCAAGAACGGCTGCTTTCAGAAACTTGCTCATAGTGTTACCTCCTCCTATCGGAGACATGCCCTCCCATTTCTGCCACCGATGCGCGGAGGGCGATCACGCACCGGACCCTGCCCGAAGGCAGGTGATTCAGGGCCCCGAAAAGGGTCCCCATGCGCCCGGGCCGCCAAAGAACGGGAATCCGTACCCCGACATGCCCGGTTCACTTGCCCCCGGTCCCCGGTGGCCGCCATACGGATACGGACCGAACCCGTAACCGTAGGGCGACATCCCCGGAGCCGGGCGTGCTTCACCTGCGGGAACGCGCGAGCGCTCCTCGCGTCCCCGCCGGGCCGGATCGTAGTCCGGCGGAGGGAACGATCCGGCCGACCGGGGTTCGCCCCGGGAGAAGCCTCCCGGCTCTCCCGCATCGGCCGCGGATGGCGGTCCGGCATGCCACGGATTGTGACGTTCCCGGGCCTCGGCAGCCGCAGCGGCCACCATCACCCCGACCGTCACCAGGGCGACCAGCAGGACGCTCCGCCCCGCCGTTGCTCCCCGCTGCATGCCGTCACCTACGAACGCCATTCGCCTCGCTCCCATGCGTCACCCGGCGCTCAGTAGTTCCCCGAGTCGCGACGCTCTTCCATCTGCTCCATGCGCATCTCGCGCTGGCGTTCCATCTCCTCCATGTAGGCCTGGCGACCCTTCTTCATCGCCTCCATCCGGGCCTCGCGCATGGCTTCCATTTCCTCGATGCGTTCCTGCCGCTCGGCATGCATCTTCTCGATGCGCTCGCGCATCTCTTCCGGCATGTCCTCCGGCAGATTCTCGGGATCGAATTCCTGCATCTGGCCGTGGCCTGCGGGACCGCGCATGCCGGCACCATGGCCGGGCCCGTACGCAGGGCCGTGCATCATGCCGGGGCCATGGCCCTGCTGCGGACCGTAGCCGTAGCCGGGACCATGACCGGGCCCGTACCCATAGCCGGGACCATAGCCCGGGCCATAACCGTGACCGTAGCCATGACCTCGGCCCTGGCCGTAGCCCTGCCCGTGGCTGCGCCCGGACATGCCGAAGCTGAAGTCACCGGAGGCATCGCGACGCTGCATCATCTCGCCGCCCTGATGCCCGCCCATGCCCTGTCCATACGGACCCGGCTGGCCCCAGGGACCGGGAACCGGAGCATGCTGGGCCATCGGCTGCCCCTGAGCGCCCTGGTTCCCTTCTTCCGCCTGGGCCGCGCCCAGCACGGACATCGAGACCACTGCGGCGCCGGCCATGGCCAGACCGAGCATGCGTGCGTTGAATCGCTTCTTCATCATTAACCTCCTTGAGGTTCTTTCAGTGATTGCTCATTTCAGCCGAATACCCCGGCGTCGGCGGCCACCCGACTGGCGTGCACCGGGGCCCGCCCCCGAGGAAGACGTTTCATTGCCATCTTCCCCCGAGTCCAACTTCTGTTCCGCCGTCACACTCGGCCCGGCATTCTCCGATCCGGCGGAACGGGGATCGCTGCCGGATTTCCGCGGCGCCTCCGTATCTCGCTCCTTCGGCTCATGCCCGTCGTCCGGCGCAGATTCGGCGTTCGCGACCGCGTCCGCTTCACGGCCGGAGGGGGCGTCCGGGGCCCCCGACGCGGGGGGACCCGACGCCGGACCGGACGACGGGGCTGGAGAAGGCCCGGAGCCCGAGCCGGAACCGCCGGATCCCGGGCCACCGCCCGGCCCGGGCCCCGGGCGCGTCCCGAAACGCCCGCGCACCAGCTTCAGCAAGGCCAGGAACAGGTCGCGCATGCCCTCGACGAAGGCAGCGGCCAGGCAGCGCAGATACAACCCGAGATACTGGACTGCGCGCGTGACCGGTCCGCCCTCGGCCGAGCCGAAGGGATTGTCGTCACGGCCGGTCCCGGCACTGCCATTCGTCGGGGTAGCACAGCCGGAGCCGTTGGTGCCGTCGCCGTCTTCCAGTGAGGCAGGACAGAACGCGCGCCGCCCGGAGATGCAGCCCAGCGGGATGACGACCAGGGTCAGCAGCGTGGCCACGATGGTCCCGAACATCAGCGAGATCGCCATGCCCTGGAAAATGGGGTCGAACAGGATGACGCTGGAACCGGCGAGCAGCGCGAACGCGGTGATGACGATGGGCCGCGTGCGCGCCTGGCAGGCGAGGATCATCGCCTCGCGGACGTCATGTCCCTGATCCACCGCCTGGCGGCCGAAATCGACCAGCAATATGGAATTGCGCACGATGATCCCTGCCAGGGCGATGAACCCGATCATCGAGGTCGCGGTGAATTCGGCGTTGAACAGCCAGTGGCCCGGGATGATCCCGATCAGGGTCAGCGGGATCGGGGCCATGATGATGCCCGGCAGCACGAAGTTGCCGAACTCCCAGACCACCAGCATGTAGATGAGAATCAGGGCGATGGCGAACGCGATGCCCATGTCGCGGAAGGTCTCGTAGGTGACCGTCCATTCGCCGGCCCATTCGAACGCCGTGGACCCGTCATTCGGCGGCGGCCCCAGCCAGTGCGGCTGCACCCGGCTGCCGTCGGGAAGCTCGTAATCGGCGAGTTGCTCCTGCACCTCGAGCATCCCGTAGACCGGCGCCGCCAGACGCCCCACCACTTCGCCGGTGACATACTCCACCGGCCGCAGGTTCTTGTGATAGATGGGTTCGTCCTGCGGGCGCTCGACGAACCGGCCCAGCTCGCCCAGGCTGACCGTCCCGCCATGCTGCGAGGCCACCGGCAGCTGTTCCAGACGCCCGATATCGGAGCGCGTGGGGCGTGGCAGGCGCAGCTCGATCAGGTGCGGCTCCACCAGCGAACGCGCCTTGATGTCGCCCAGAACCCGGCCACCGATCGCGGTCTCCAGCGTCTGGTTCACGGTCTCCACGGTGACACCGCGGCGCAGGGCCTTGTCGCGGTCCACGTCGAAATGCCAGACGTCGTGCGGGGCCTGCAGGAAGCTGTCGACATCGGCCACGTGTTCGGCCCCGCGGAACATTTCTTCCAGGTCGCGCGCGACCTGCCGCCGGGTATCGGCATCCGGGCCATAGACCTCGGCGACCACCGACTGCAGGACCGGGGGCCCCGGCGGCATCTCCACCACTTCGATGCGCGCGCCGGCCTCGCGGGCCAGCGGTGTCAGACGCTCACGGGCCTCGGTGGCGATCTCGTGGCTGGAGCGCGCACGATCGCCCTTGTCCACCAGCTGAACCTGGATGTCGCCCAGCCAGGGGTCCTGGCGCAGGTAGTAATGACGCACCAGACCATTGAAATTGAACGGCGCCGCAGTGCCGACATATGCCTGCAGCCCGGTCACTTCTTCGAACTCCCGCAGTTCCGCCACCATCGCTTCGCTGAGCGAGGCCGTCTCGGTCAGCGCCGTGCCCTCGGGGAAATTGATCATCACCTGGAATTCGGGCTTGTTGTCCAGCGGCAGCATCTTCACCCGGACATCCGTGGTGTAGAACAGGCTGGCCATCAGGAAGAACACCACCACGATACCGGCCAGGAAGGCGTAGCCCCGGGCGGGATTGTCCGCCAGCCCGGGGATCACCCGGCGGAAGAACGTGCCCAGCCGCTCGGCCTGCCGGTGTTCCTTTTCGGTGGCCTTCTCCAGGTAGGCCATGCTCGGGCGCAGCCGCTGGGTCAGCCAGGGGGTGAACACGAAGGCCGCGACCAGCGAGAACAGCATGGCCACCGACCCCAGAACCGGGATCGGCTGCATGTAGGGACCCATCATCCCGGAGACGAAGCCCATGGGCAGGAGCGCCGCGATCACGGTAAAGGTCGCCAGGATCGTCGGGTTGCCGACCTCGCGTACTGCATCCACGTTGGTTTCGGCATCCAGGCCGCGCTTCATCAGCCAGCGGCGGTAGATGTTCTCCACCACGACGATGGCATCGTCCACAAGGATCCCGATCGCGAAGATCAGCGCGAACAGGCTCACCCGGTCGATGGTGTAGTCGAGCAGCCACGCGCTGAACACGGTGAACAGGATCACCACCGGAATCACGATCAGCACCACCAGCGCGGCGCGCAGCCCGAGGAACAGCGCGACCAGCAGGGTCACCGCGAAGGTCGCGACAAACAGCTTGAAGATCAGCTCGTTGACCTTTTCGTTGGCCGTCTTGCCGTAGTCGCGCGAGATCTCGACGCCCACGTTGTCGGGGATGGCGGAGCCCTTCAGGCGCTCCAGGCGTTCGAGCACGCCATTGGCGACCGTGACCCCGTTACTGCCGGGCTTCTTGGCGATCGCGAGGGTCACGGCGGAGGCACCCTCCGGTGCGGCATCGGGTGCCTCCCCCGCCGGGCCGGAATAGTGACGCACGAAGCGATCCACCTCCCCCGGGCCATAGCTGACGTCGGCCACGTCGCGCAGATAGATCGGGCGACCGTCCTCCACCGAGATCAGCAGGCGTTCGACATCCTCGGCACTGGTCAGAAACGAACCGGTGTGCACCGACATGTGTCGTCCACCCGCCTCGATCGCGCCCGCTCCGCGTTCGGAATTGGCCTGACGCACCGCGCCCGCGATCTGATCCAGGGTGACCCCGTAACCTTCCAGCCGTTCCGGCCGCACCTCGATGCGCAGCTTCTCCTCGCGGCCACTGACCACGAAGCTCTGCGCGGTGTCGGGTACCTCGTTGAGCTGCTGCTGCGCGTCCAGGGCGATCTGGCGCAGCATCGCGTCATCGACCTCGTGCGACCAGAAGGTCAGCGTCACCACCGGCACGTCATCCGCACCCTTGGGCTTCACCATCGGCTCGCTGACCCCCGGAGGCATCAGGTCGCGGTTCGACATCAGCCGGTCATGCACCTTGACCACCGAGGATTCCATCTCCTCGCCGACGTCGAACTGGACGGTGACCATCGCCTCGCCTCGCTGCGAGACCGAGTAGACGTTGTCGACACCCGAGAGCTCGCTCATCAGACGTTCCAGCGGCCGCGCGGCCAGACTGGCCACCTGCTCCGATGGCACGCCGGGATACTCCACCATGATGTCGACCATCGGGACCGAGATCTGCGGGTCCTCCTGGCGTGGCGTCACGATCAGGCCGAGGATGCCGATCGCGATGCTGGCCAGCAGCAGCAGCGGCGACAGTGGCGAATGGACGAATGCGCGGGCCATGCGCCCGGCGATGCCGGGATCGGTCGCGTGATCGCCGGGCCGTTCCTGGTTGCGAGGTTCCTGGTCGCTCATGTCTGGCGCGAACGTCCTGTCATTGTTCGAGTTCGAAGCGCATCAATGGCGGCCGCCGGGGTGCCGCAGCACCCGCGCCCCCGGCTCCAGCCCCGAGGTCACGACCACGCCGCCATCACGCGATGCCCCCAGCCGGACCATTCGGATGCGCACCTCGTCATTGGCATCCAGCACGGCCACGCGCGGCAAGGCCCCGCCCGGGATGATCGCGCTCTCCGGGATCACCACCCGGTCCTCGCGCGTCACTTCGCCCGGCAGATGCACCTCGGCATACATGCCCGGGCCGCCGCGGACCTCCTGCGGCAGATCGAACTTCACGGTCACGGTATGGCGCTGCGGATCGGCCAGCGGGAAGATCCGCGAGACCCGGGCGTTGACTTCCTCGGCATGACCGTCGAGCGTCACCGGCACGATGTCGCCCACGTCCAGCTGACGCACCAGGCGAACCGGCACGGCGGCCTCCACCCGCAGGTAATCCAGGTGCCCGAAGGTGACCAGAGGATGCCCGGGCTGGACGGTATCGCCCTGTTCCACGTGCTTGTGCATGATCACCCCGTCGAACGGAGCGCGGGAGCGGGTGTCTTCCAGCGCGACGTCGAGCTCCTCGACGCGGGCCCGGGCCTGTTCCCAGCGCGCCCGGGCCTGATCGACGCCGATGTGGCGGGAAAAGAGATCCGTGGTGCGGTCCAGGGTCGGGTCACCGAATCCCATGAACTGCCCCATGTTGCGCGTGAACACCTGGTCGAACATCGACGGCATGCCCATGCCCGGCATCTGCCCGATGTCCTGCGAGCGCGGGGAAATGACCTCGCGGTCGTACTGCATGCGTGCTTCGCGGATCGCCGCCTCGGTGGTGCGCATCTCGGCGAGCGCCGCCTGGCGCTGAGCCTGCAGGCGATCGTCGGAGATCGCGACCAGCTCTTCTTCCTCCTCGAAGCGGTCGCCCTCGACCCCTTCAACCGCGATCACCCGGCCCCCCGACTGCGCCCGCAGGGTCACTTCACTGAACGGGATCACCGTGCCGCTGACGGTATGGCGCTCCGCGGCGAGCGGCTGCGCGACATGGATACCGGTACGGTCCGGACTCGTGGTTCCCGGGCTCTGGGCCGGCGTCCAGGCGGTCTGTGCACCGGCCGTGCCAACCACGATGACCATGCACAGCATCAGGCTGGCCGTTCGCATGAGCGTCATTCGCACCTCCCCGACAGCGTGCCTGTTCCGTTGGTCTTTTTTCGTTGTAGAGAAAAGCACGCCCCGATACAAGCAAGAGAAATGCCAATATTAGAATATTATTAAATTTCAGATATTTGTCCTCGTGAAAAAAACACCGCGCACTCAGGGTGTTGCAACACGCGCTACCCGGGAATTCGAATATAAGCATCTGTTGCTGCAGAAATTTTTTTGTTGCAACAGCGGTGGCGGCGTTGCAACGCCGCTGCCATACTCCCGGTGAATTTCCCGGAGAGGAAGGCCATGAAAATGAACCGTGGGGAGGGTCTGCCGGACGCGTTCCGTTCGGCCGATCCGGAATGCCATCATCAGATGGTCTTCGCCCGCCGGGCGGCGGGCAGCGACATTCGCATGCTGCTGCTGGGGGAGTCGGGAACCGGCAAGACCCGCCTGGCCCGCGGCATCCATGAATGGAGCCCGCGTGCCGCCGGACCGTTCGTCGAAGTCAACTGCGCGGCCATCCCCGACGAGCTGCTGGAATCGGAGCTGTTCGGCCATGTGCGCGGGGCCTTTTCCGGCGCGGTGAACGATCGCGAGGGCCGTTTCGAATCCGCCCACGGCGGCACCCTGTTCCTCGACGAGATCGGCGAACTGCCATTGCGTCTGCAGGCCAAGCTGCTGCGCGCGGTGCAGGACGGACAGTTCGAACGCGTGGGCGAGAACACCACGCGGCAGGTGGACGTACGCATCCTTTCCGCCTCCAATCAGGACCTCCAGGCCCGCGTGGATGCGGGACAGTTCCGCGCCGACCTGTTCTACCGCCTGGCTGTCGCCACGGTGGAGCTGCCGCCCCTGAGGACCCGGCCGCGTGACCTGGCCGCCACCCTCGACCGCTTCGTCGAGGAACACGCGCTGCAGCTGGCGCCGGCGTTAAGGCGCAAACTGGAAGCCCACCCCTGGCCCGGCAATTTCCGCGAACTGGAGAACGTGTTCGCCTGCCTCCAGCTGCACGCGGTGAACGGTCGCGTGGAGGATTTTCCCCTGCCCGAAGGCCGGCCTCCCGGGACCGTGTCACCACCGGCGGAGGCCGCCACCCCGGCAACGGCTTTTCCGGAAGTGCCCCCCACGGACGCGGCCCCGCAGGTATCCCCGAGGGAGTCCGAAGAGGCGCGGCGCCTGCGTCAGGCCCTTGCCGCTCATAATGGCAACCGCTCGCGGGCCGCGCGCAGTCTCGGAATCGACCGTACGACCCTGTGGCGCAAGCTGCATCGCTATAACCTGGCCTGAGAAAGGCATTCCCCACGCCTGCGGCCCTCGTGCCGCCGATGTTAGGATTGGCCATATCAGGAGACACTGATACCGGTCTCCCGCGGACGGGAACTTCATCCGGTGCACCGTCTCCAAGGCCCGGGCATCAGGCCCGCGCCCCATCCAGCCCAGGACCCGAGCGAGAACTGCATGTCCCGTGTCATGCCGCGAGTCGGCCGTGCCCTCATCCCCGTACTGATCGTCGCGCTCAGCGTGGCCGGATTCATGATCCTGCGCGCCACCGGCCCCGAGGCCCCCGCGCCCGAGGGCGAGGAACGCGCCTGGCCGGTGCGCGGCTTCGTCGCCGAACCCGGGACCCATGAGCCCTCGGTGATGCTCTACGGGCGCAGTGCCTCGGCCCACGACGCGACCCTGCGAGCCGCAGTACAGGGCGACGTGGCCCTGGTCTCCGCGCGCGAAGGCCAGCGGGTCGCCAGGGGCGACGTCCTGATCCGGATCGACCCCGCCGAGGCGCGCCTGGCCCTGCGTCAGGCGCGCGCCGAGGTCGATGAACTCGAGGGCGCACTGGAAAGCGAACAGCTGCGCGCGCGATTCGATCGCGAGGCCCTGGTGCGCGAACGCGAACTGCGCGAGATTGCTCGCCGCAACCTCGAACGCACCCGCAACCTGCGCGAACGCGACATGGCATCCGACAGTGACGTGGACGAAGCCCAGGAGCGCCTGCAACAGGCCGAACTCACCATCCAGAACCGGGAACAGGCGATCGCCGACGCCCCCATGCGGCTGGCCGGGGCCGAGGCCCGGCTGAACCGGGCGCGGGCCGCGGCCGAACAGGCCGAACTGGACCTGGAACGCACCGAGATCCGCGCCCCGTTCGATGCCCGCGTGACCGCCGTCCGGACCTCGCCGGGCGAACGCGCCCGGGTGGGCGACGAACTGGTACGCCTGTTCGACGTCGACGACGTGGAGATCCGGGCCGGACTTCCCGTGTCGCTGGAACCGCGGCTGGAGGCGCTGCTGGCCGAGGGGGCAACGCTAAAAGCCTCGGCCCGCAACGGCGGGCGCGAGATCACCAGCGAACTGGTCCGCATCGAAGGCGAAACCCGGCCTGGCGCCAGCGCTTCGCACGGCGTGTTTGCAATCCGCGAAGGCGGACGCTCGCTGGGTCTGAACCGCTTCCTTGAACTGAACCTGCGCCTGCCCGAGGAAGACGACAGCCTGGCCGTTCCGTTCGAGGCCCTGTACGGGCGCGACACCATGTTCCGCGTGATCGACGGCCGCCTGCAGTCCCTGAACGTCGAACGTCTGGGCGAATACCGCAGCGAGGCCGGGGACACCCTGGCGCTGGTTCGCAATCCGGACCTGTCGGCCGGCGACGTCCTGATCGCCACCCGCCTGCCCAATGCGGTGGATGGCCTGCGCGTGGAGGTCGAGGACCGCGAGGACCTGCCCACCGCGGCCGAAGCCGTGCGCGAAGGCGACCCGGACCTCCAGCCGCAGGACGCCGGCGATGAGTGAAACCAGCGCACCCATGCCGGGTGGCGCCCCGGCCGGGGGCGATGCGGAGGGCGCGGCCGGGCGCGGTCCGATCCGGCTGTTCCTGGAACACCGCCTGGCCGCCAACCTGCTGATCGCGCTGATGCTGCTGGCGGGCGCCTATGCCCTGAACCAGCTGAACTCGCAGTTCTTCCCCGATTTTGATCTCGACATCATCACGGTCCAGGTCGTGTGGTCGGGCGCTGCCGCCGAAGACGTGGAACAGTCGATTACCGACCCGCTGGAGCAGGACCTGCGCACGGTCGACGACCTGCGCGAGATGACCTCCACCTCCGCGCTGGGCGTGGCGACCATCACCCTGGAGTTCGAACCCGGCGCGGACATGTCGCATGCGCTGGAACAGGTCAACGACCGGGTCGATCAGCAGCGCAACCTGCCGGCGGATGCCGAGACCCCGATCGTCAATCAGGTGATCAACTACGAGCCGGTCTCGCGCCTGCTGATCACCGGCCCCGACGACCCGGAACAGTTGCGGACCCTGGCCCGGCAGTACGAACGCGAGCTGCTGGACGCCGGCATCGCGCGGGTCGAATTCACCGGCCTCACGGAAGACGAGATGGCCATTCAGGTGCCGGCCTTCAATCTCTACCGCCTGGACATGACCCTGGCCGACATCGGCACGGCCGTCGCCGGCATGAGCCGCGACATGCCCGCCGGCTCGGTCGGACGCGACGACACCGCCCGACAGCTGCGCAGCCTCGAGCAGGCTCGCGACATCGTGTCCTTCGAACGCCTGGTGCTGCAGGGCGACCCCGAACGCGGTCGGGTGCTGCTGGGCGACATCGCCGACATCGACCTGCGCCCCCGCGACGGTGAGGTGCGTGTCCGCTCGCAGGGTACACGGGCCATCGAGATGCAGCTGATGCGCAGCGAGACCGGCGACGCCCTGGAATCCGCGCGCATCCTCGAACAGTGGCTGGAGCGCACCCGGCCCGCCCTGCCCCCGGGTGTCCAGTTGCAGGAGACCGATGCCTTCTGGGAGCTGCTGTCCGAGCGCATCACCCTGCTGCTGAAAAACGGTGCCGGGGGACTCCTGCTGGTGCTCGGGATCCTGTTCCTGTTCCTGAACCGCCACATCGCCCTGCGCGTCGCCCTCGGCATCCCGATCGCCTTCACCGCCGCATTCGTGGTGCTGTGGCTGGTAGGTGGCTCGATCAACATGATGTCGCTGTTCGGCTTCATCATGTCGCTGGGGATCATCGTCGACAACGCCATCGTCGTCTCCGAGCACGCCTACAGCCTGCATCAGAGGGGCCTGTCGGCCAGTCGGGCGGCACGTCAGGGTGCTCAGCGGATGGTCGGCCCGGTCGTCGCCGCGTCACTGACCACCGTCGCGGCCTTCATGCCACTGATGCTGATCGGCGGGATCATCGGCAATATCCTGTTCGACATCCCGCTGGTGGTGATCTGCGTGATCGTGGCCACCCTGCTGATCGCCTTCCTGATCCTTCCGGCCCATCTCAAGGGCGTGATGGATCGCCTCGAGGAACCGCCGGCCGGCAGCCTGCGGGCGCGCTTCGACCGGGGTTTCGAAAACCTGCGCAACGGCCCGTTCCGCCGTGCCGTCACGCGCGCCGTGGACCACTCCGGGGTCACCCTCGCCCTGGCGGTGGGGGCGGTGATCCTGGCCATCGGCCTGGCGGCATCCGGACGCATCGGCTTCACCTTCTTCCCCTCGCCCGAGGGCACGGTCGTCAACGCGGGCGTGAACTTCGTGGCCGGCACCCCGCCAGAACGGGTCGAAGAGTTCCTCATCCACGTCGAACAGGCGCTGGAGGAAACCGACGAGGAACTCGGCGGCGGCCTGGTGCGTGCCTCGGTGACCCGGCTCGGACGCGGCATCGACCCCGGCGACGGCAACGCCCCGCAGGGCGACCAGTTCGGCAACATCCAGGTCGAGCTGATCTCGCCGGAGGCCCGAGAGGTGCGCAACCGGGCGTTCATCCAGGCATGGCGGGACAATGTCCGCGAGGCCCCCGGCATCGAGACATTTTCCATCGACGAGCGTCAGGCCGGCCCGCCCGGACGCGATCTCGAAGTACGTCTGACCGGCGATGACCCGCATATCCTCAAGGACGCCGCACTGGACGTGGCCGATCTGTTCGACGAGTTCCCGGGCACCTTTGCCACCCAGGACGACACCCCGTTCGGCCGCGAGCAGCTGACCTTCCGCATCCTGCCGGAAGGCCGCGCGCTGGGACTGACCACGGAGCAGCTCGGCGCGCAGCTGCGCGACGCCTACGACGGCCATCTGGCGCAGATCTATCAGGATGGCCTGGAGGAGGTCGAGGTGCGCGTGCGTCTGCCCGACGACGAACGCCATGCGACGGAAAGCCTGGACCGCCTGCAGATCCGCCTGCCGGACGGCGAGCTGACCCCGCTGGAGAACGTGGCGGAACTCGCATCCCGTCCCGGCTTCGAGACCCTGCGGCATGCCGATACCCGCCTCGCGATCGAGGTATCCACCGAAGTCGACCGCTCGGTAAACAATGCCGCGCGCATCCGCGCCGCGCTGGAAGACGGTCCGCTGGACGCGGTCGCCGAGCGCCACGGGGTGGACTGGTCCTTCGAGGGCCGCGCGGCGGATCAGGAGGAGACGTTTGCCGACATGCGCACGGGCCTGGTGCTGGCGCTGGGACTGATGTACATCATCCTCGCCTGGGTCTTCGCCTCCTGGGGCTGGCCGCTGATCGTGATGGCGATCATCCCGTTCGGGATCCTCGGTGCCCTGCTGGGCCACTGGATCCTCGGGGTGGAGCTGACCGTGCTGTCGATGTTCGGCCTGTTCGGCCTGACCGGGATCGTGGTCAACAACTCCATCATCCTGGTCAGCTTCTACCAGGGATTGCGGGAGAGCGGTCTGGCCCTGCGCGAGGCGATCATCGAGGCCTCCTGCCAGCGCCTGCGCGCGGTCATCCTGACCTCGGTCACCACCATCGCGGGCCTCACCCCGCTGCTGTTCGAGCGCTCGGTGCAGGCGCAGTTCCTGATCCCGATGGCGATCTCGATCGTGTTCGGGCTGGCGGTGGCCACGGTGCTGGTACTGTTCGTGATCCCGGCGTTGCTGCGCCTGTACGAGGGGGCGTTCGATCGCGGCGCCACGTCCACCCACCACGCGAGCTGACCGCAGCCCCGAGGAAGGGAGGACATGGGGCGGCGGGGCGCGTCGGGGTCAGGCGTCGCCGCCGCGCCGACGCAGGCGGATGGGGGCGTAGGGTTCACTCTGGCCCCACTCCACCAGCCCCGCCTTGGCCAGCTCGAGGATGGCGAGGAACGACACCACCACTCCCTGGCGGCCCTCGGCCCGTTCCAGCAGGCCGACGAAGTCGGTGAAGGTCTCGCTGTCCAGCTCCTGCAGCAGCCGGGTCATGCGCTCGCGCACCGACAGCTGTTCGGTGGCCACGTGGTGGTGGGCGTTCAGACTGGCACGCCGCATCACCCCGGCGAGCGCGTCCATCAGGGCATCCAGCGACGGTGCCGGGGGCGGCGGGCCTTCCAGTGCGTCGGTCGCAGCGCCCGCAGCGAAGAAATCCCGCTCCATGCGCGGCAGCGCGTCCAGGCGTTCGGCCGCGGTCTTGAACTGCTCGTATTCCTGCAGCTGACGGATCAGCGCCATGCGCGGATCACCGGCGTCTTCCGCGTCCGCCTCCGCCGGGCGTGGCAGCAGCATGCGCGACTTGATCTCGGCCAGCAGTGCCGCCATCACCAGGTATTCGCCCGCCAGTTCCAGGCGCAGGGCACGCATCACCTCGATGTAGGCCATGTACTGGCGCGTGATCTCGGCGATGGGGATCGCCAGGATGTCGAGGTTCTGCCGGCGGATCAGGTACAGCAGCAGGTCCAGCGGCCCCTCGAAGGAATCGAGGAACACTTCCAGTGCATCCGGCGGGATGTACAGGTCCTCGGGCAGCTCCGCGACCGGTTCGCCGTGAACACGCCAGACGTGCTCGCCCTCCCCGGCGGCGGCCGGATCAACGGGGTCGACGCTGGCGTCTTCGGCGTGTTCGCTCACCGGCTCTACCGCAGGTAGTCCAGCCCCATCGCGCGCCGGACCTCCTCCAGGGTCTCGCGCGCCTCTTCGCGCGCGGCCTCCGAGCCCTCGACCATGATCGAGCGCACCAGCCCCGGATCACTGGCGTATTCGCGCGCGCGCTGCTGGATCGGCTCCAGCTCCTCCTGGATGGCCGCGATCAGGGGCTTCTTGCAGTCCAGGCAGCCGATCCCGGCGGTGGTGCAGCCCTCGTAGAGCTCGCCCCGCTTGTCCTCGCCGGTGTAGACCTGGTGCAGCTCCCACACCGGGCATTTTTCCGGCGTCCCCGGATCGGTGCGGCGCACCCGCGCCGGATCGGTGGGCATGGTCCGGATCTGGCTTTCCACCTCCTGCGGCTCGGACCGCAGGCTGATGGTGTTGCCATAGCTCTTGGACATCTTGCGCCCGTCAAGCCCGGGCATCTTCGCGGTGGGCGTCAGCTTCGGATGCGGCTCGGGCAGGATGATCTTGCCCCCGCCCTCGAGATAGCCGAACAGCCGTTCGCGGTCCTTCAGCGAGATGTTCTGCTGTGATTCCAGCATCGCCCGGGCGACCTCCAGGGCCTCGTCCTCGCCCTGCTCCTGGAAGCGCTTGCGCAGATCGCGGTAGCGCTTGGCTGCCTTCTTGCCCATCTTGTCCACGGCCTGCTCGGCCTTTTCGGCAAACCCGGGTTCGCGCCCGTACAGATGGTTGAAGCGCCGCGCCAGCTCGCGCGTGACCTCCAGGTGCGAGACCTGGTCCTCGCCCACCGGCACCATGCCGGCGCGATAGGCCAGCACGTCGGCACTCTGCAGCACCGGATAGCCGAGAAACCCGTAGGTCGCCAGATCCTTCTCGCGCAGCTGTTCCTGCTGGTCCTTCCACGTCGGCACCCGCTCCAGCCAGCCCAGCGGGGTAATCATGGATAGCAGCAGATGCAGCTCGGCATGTTCCGGCACCCGCGACTGCACGAACAGGGTGGCCGATCCCGGACTCACCCCCGCGGCCAGCCAGTCGATCACCATCTCGGTCACGTATTGCTGCAGGTCGCCCGGGTCTTCGTAATGCGTGGTCAGCGCATGCCAGTCCGCAACGAAGAAAAAGCACTCGTAGTTATGCTGCAGCTCGATCCAGTTCTTCAGGACTCCGTGATAATGCCCGAGATGCAGACGCCCGGTGGGCCGCATCCCCGAGATAACACGCTGATTCGTCCCCTGATTGGTGGTCACGGTCGCGATCCTTCCTGATGGTTGACTGATGAGGCTGAGATGGTCGGTGTCAGAACATGCCGCCGGCGGCGGCGAACAGCAGGCCCAGGGCACTGGCGGTGCGGTCCCGCTCGTTGACGTGGATGCGGCCGTCACGCATCGCCAGAGTCCCGCTCAGGATCTCGCCGTCGCGTTCCAGCCAGGCATCCGCCTCGGCCGCGGCCAGCACCCGGCCGAACGGCTGCGGGTCGGTCAGCCCGACCAGCGACTCGGGCCATTGCAGCCCGACCGCGGCCTGCATGTCCAGCGCGATCGCCTCCACCGGGCGCATGCGGAAGCCGTCGGGCGTCCCGGAAAAGACCAGGTTGCCCTCCAGCTCCAGCCGACGCTCCGGCTCGTCGTTCATGATCGCCCCGAGCGTCACCGCCGGGCTGCGCTCCAGCGACTGGCTCACGGCATCGATCATCGCGGCATGGGTGAGATCGCGGCGTTGCTCGGCCTCCTGGCGCCGGTGCGCCGGGTCACGCAGGGTTCCGGCGAGCTGCTCCATGGCTGCGCGGTCCCAGCGCTCCAGCCCCAGCTGCAGATCCATCGGCCCGCTCTGGCGCACGAGACGCTGCGTGCTCCGCGTCACGGTCATCCGGTCGATTTCCAGGCGAGCGCGGGCGTCCAGCCGGTCGCCATGGGTGCTCTGGAACGCATTGATCCGGGCACGCTTCAGAAGCAGACTGCCCTCGCATCCCGGACCCGTCCATTCCATCCGGTCGGCCGCCACGCCGCCTTCATAATCCGGAAGCACGCCATAGACCCCGTCGGCGTCGGGCTCCAGCGCCAGGACCTGCCGCAGCCCCTCGAACACCAGGGTTCCGTCCGCCTGATCGAGTCGCAGACGCGGGACCGACAGACTCGCCATCGCCTGCTCGTCCGACCAGGCGAACTGCCCCAGGGCGTCCTCGAACTCCAGCCACAACGGGCCCTCCGCGTCCCGGAGCGGTGCCACTGCCGCCCATTGCGCAACATCCAGGCGCGTATCCTGCACGCGCAGGCGGGTCGTGACGCCGCCACCCAGGCCGGTCCGGCTCTCCGCCTCGGGCGCAAGACGCTGCAGGATCGCGGCCAGCCCGTCATGCTCCGCGAGGGCGTCGTCGAGGGCCGCGTGATCCAGGCGGGTGGCGATCCTCGCGCCCAGCACCCCGTGCTGCACCTCGTGCACCACCGGTAGTTCGTAAGCGTCCTCGCCACGACGCAGGTGCAGTGTTCCTTCCGCACGCGCCTCGCGATAGCCCCGCTCGTAGCGAACGGGCTCGTGGCGCAGCTCCAGACCGTCCGCCTGCAGCTCCATGCGCGCGTCGAGGGTGTCTTCCACCTGTCCCCCGACGTACCAGGGCCATGCCGCACCAATGGCGACCACCAGAGCGGCCAGGATGATCCATTTACGCATGGCTATTCTTCCAGAAAGGCCACGTCCCCGAGGCCCTGTCGCACCACTTCCACGCCGTCACCGGTCAGGTCCAGCACCGTGGTGGCCTCCAGCGTCCCTGCTCCTCCGTCCAGGATCGCGTCCACCGCATGCGCAAGACGCTCTTCGATCTCCCACACCTCGGTCAGCGGGGTATCGTCCCCCGGCAGCTGCAGGGTGGCGGACATCAGCGGCGTTCCGAGTTCCGCCAGCAGCGCGGACACGATGGGGCTGTCCGGCACCCGCAGTCCGATCGTCCGGCGCCTGGGATGCTGCAACCGCCGCGGGACTTCGCGGGTGGCGGGGAGAATGAAGGTGTAGGGCCCCGGCGTCAGGGTTTTCATCAGCCGAAAGGCGCTGTTGTCCACCTTGGCGTACACCCCCAGTTCGGACAGGTCACGGCACAGAAGGGTGAGATGATGGGTCTCGTCCACCTCGCGGATGCGGCGGATGCGATCGGCGCCGGTCTTGTCACCGGGCAGGCACGCGAGCGCATAACAGGCATCGGTGGGCACGGCGATCACCGCACCTTCCTGCAGCCGGTCGCAGACCTGGCGGATCAGCCGTGGCTGGGGATTCTCGGGGTGGATCGCGAACGTACTCATGGGGAACCGCAGATCGGACAAAGCGCGCAGTGTAGCGCAACTGTGACCCGACCATCACGCCGCACCCGCCCGTGACGTTACAATGCCCGCCTGTCCCCCCGACACGGAATGCCGATGCTCTACATGATCCAGGGCCACGATGCCCCCGATTCGCTGGACGCCCGCCTGGCGGCGCGTCCGGAACACCTGGAACGCCTGCAGGCCCTGCGCGATGCCGGACGCCTGGTGCTGGCCGGTCCGTGCCCCGCGATCGACAGCCCCGATCCGGGGCCGGCCGGTTTCAGCGCCAGCCTGATCGTCGCCGAATTCCCGTCGCTGGAAGCGGCCCGCGAATGGGCCGATGCCGATCCTTATGTCCGGGCCGGGGTGTATGCCTCGGTGGATGTCCGCCCCTTCAAGCAGGTGTTCTGAATGGCCGCATCAACCTTCCCCCTGTCCGCACCCCGCGGCCTGCTCGCGGCCGCGATCCTCGCCGCCGTCACCTCGCTTGCCGCCTGCGGCAACGATGGTCCGTCTGACGAACGCAATGGCCACGAAACCGGTGCCGCCACGACGACCGAAGACGCCGAAATCCTCGCGCGCATCGATGGCGAACCGATCACCCGGGCCGATGTCTTCACCTATTCCGGCCTGGACGACGACCCCGGGATGGCCGGCGATGATGGCGTACTCGACGAGCTGATCAGCCTGCGGCTGCTGCGCCAGGAAGCCGAGCGGCGTGGCCTGCACGAGGAAGAAGAAACGCGCCGGATCCTCGAGATGGTCCGCACCAACTTCCTCGCCTCCGAGATGATGGAACGGATGACGGCCGAGCTGGAACTCACCGAGGACGACCTGCGCGCCGAATACGAACGCCAGGTGGAGCAGATGGCCGCCGAGGAGTACCGCGCCCGCCACATCCTGGTCGAGAGCGAGGAAACCGCCCGGGACCTGCTGGCCGAACTCGAGGACGGGGTGTCGTTTGCCGAGCTGGCGGAAGCGCATTCAACCGACCCCGGCTCCGCCCAACGCGGAGGTGACCTGGGCTGGTTCGAAGCCGGCCGCATGGTGCCGGCCTTCAGCGATGCCGTGCAGCGCCTGGAACCCGGCGAGACGACGACGGATCCGGTGGAAAGCCGCTTCGGCTGGCACCTGATCCGGCTGGAAGAGACGCGCCCGGTCGACCCGCCGCCCATGGAAGACGTGCGGGCCGAACTGATCGAGATCCTGGAAAGCCGCGCGATCCAGGAAGAGATCGAACGCCTGCGCGAAGCCGCCCGGATCGAGATCCCCGAACGCCCGGCGAACTGACCCTGCCCGCGGGGCCGGAATCGGCCCCCGGGGTTCAGGCCGACGGCTTCAGGCGAGGTTGTCGCGGATCGCCTGCGACACGGCGTCCAGCTCCGCGGGCACCCGCGTCGGCTGGACCACGCTCTGACTGATCGCGGTGTCCGGGTCCTTGAGGCCATTGCCGGTGAGCGTGCAGACCACGGTGGACCCCGCCGGGATTCGCCCCGAGCGAATGTCGCGCAGGGCACCGGCCAGCGAGGCGGCGGAGGCCGGTTCGCAGAACACTCCTTCCTTCTCCGCCAGCAGTTTCTGCGCGGCCAGGATCTCGTCATCCGCGCATTCGTCGAACCAGCCACCGGATTCCTCGCGCACCTTCCACGCCATGTCCCAGGACTGCGGGTGACCGATGCGGATCGCGGTCGCGACGGTGTCGGGATCGTCCACCATGGCCCCGCGCATGAACGGCGCCGAACCCGAGGCCTGATAGCCCACCATGTGCGGCCGGTTCCCGACCATGCCGCCGCCGGCATACTTGCAGTGCCCCTGGCAGTAGGCGCAGGCGTCGGTCACGTCCTCGCTGCTGCGGGCGGCCATCTCGCTGTAGCCGATCCAGTGTGCGGTGATGTTGCCGGCATTGCCCACCGGCAGGCAGTGATAATCCGGTGCCCGGCCCAGTTCCTCGATGATCTCGAAGGCCGCGGTCTTCTGCCCCTGCAGACGGTACGGGTTGACCGAATTGACCAGGGTCACCGGGGTATTCGAGGCCACCTCCTTGACCAGCCGCATGCCGTCGTCGAAATTCCCGGCGATCTGGATCACCGTGGCCCCGTGCATCATCGCCTGCGCCAGCTTGCCCATCGCGATCTTGCCGTCCGGGATGACCACGAACGCAGTGATCCCCGCGCGGGCGGCATAGGCCGCGGCGGCGGCCGAGGTGTTACCGGTGGAGGCGCAAACGATCGCCCGCGAACCCTCTTCCACCGCGCGGGTGACCGCCATGGTCATGCCCCGGTCCTTGAACGAGCCGGTGGGGTTCAGACCCTCGTACTTGACGTAGATCTCCACCTCGCTGTCCAGCTCGCGGGGAATGTTGTTCAGCCGGATCAGCGGCGTGGCCCCCTCGCCGAGGGAGATCACGCGGGTGTCGTCGTGGACCGGCAGCCGATCGCGGTAGCGGTCGATCAGTCCGGTGTAGCGGTGTCCGTGGGCCATGCGGATTCTCGTGTCGTGGATCGGATCGGTTGGTTGTTCAGAGCGCTTCCATGCGGATACGCGTGATCGGTGTCAGCAGGTGCGGCAGTTGTTCCACCGCCGTGATCGCCTGGTTCATCGCGCCCTCGCGCACGGCGTGCGTCAGCATGATGATGGTCGCCTCGCCCCGCTCCGGGTCGGGCTCGCGCTGCAGGATCGCCTCGATGCTGATGCCATGCTCGCCCAGGATCCGGGTAATGTCGGCCAGTACCCCCGGACGATCCTGGGCACGCAGGCGCAGGTAGAACGAGGTCTGGACGTCCTCCAGCGCCAGCACCGGGCGTTCCGACAGCGCGTCCGGCTGGAACGCCAGATGCGGCACGCGATTCTCGGGGTCGGTGGTCAGGGCGCGCACCACGTCCACCAGATCGGCGACCACGGCCGAGGCGGTCGCCTCGGCACCGGCTCCGGCGCCGTAGTACAACGTGGGCCCCACCGCGACGCCCTGCACCAGCACGGCATTCATCACCCCGTCCACATTGGCGATCAGCCGGCGTTCCGGGATCAGGGTCGGATGCACCCGCAGTTCGTAGCCGTCCGGCATGCGACGCGCGATGCCCAGATGCTTGATGCGGTACCCCAGCTCCGCAGCGAAGCCCACGTCCTCGCGGGTGATCCCGCTGATGCCCTCGACCGCCACGCGGTCGAACTGCAGCGGGATGCCGAAGGCGATGGAGGCCAGGATCGCCAGCTTGTGGGCCGCATCGATGCCCTCCACGTCGAAGGTCGGATCGGCCTCGGCGTAACCCAGCGACTGAGCCTCCGCCAGCACGTCCTCGAAGTCACGACCCTTGTCGCGCATCTCGGTCAGGATGAAGTTGCCGGTCCCGTTGATGATCCCCGCCAGCCATTCGATGCGGTTGCCCGCCAGGCCCTCGCGGATCGCCTTGATGATCGGGATGCCACCGGCCACCGCCGCCTCGAAGGCCACCATCACGCCGCGCGCATGGGCCCGCTCGAAGATCTCGTTGCCGTACAGCGCGATCATCGCCTTGTTCGCGGTCACCACGTGCTTGCCGGCATCGATCGCCCGCAGGACCAGATCACGCGCAGTTTCGGTACCGCCCATGAGCTCGACAACCACCTCGACTTCGGGATCGTCAACCACCACGCCAGGGTCGGTGGTCAGGCGGGTTCCGGAAGTGTCGCAGTCGCGCTCGCGCTCGATGTCACGGGCTGCCGCGGCCACGACCTCGATCTCGCGTCCGGCGCGCCCGGCGATGTCGGTGCCGTTGCGGGCCAGCACGTTCACCGTGCCACAGCCCACGGTACCCAGTCCGAGAATTCCGATCTTTACCGGCGTCATATGATCCTGTTTCCCTGATCGTCCGGATGCACCGCATCCGGGTTTTGGTCTTCGAATGCCTGGTTACGCGGAGGCATCGGCGAGGACGGAATCCGCCCGGAACATCGCCTTGATCCCCCGCAGGGCCTGGCGCGTGCGCTGCTCGTTCTCGATCAGGGAGAAGCGCACGTGGTCATCCCCGTAGGAGCCGAAGCCGATCCCGGGCGAGACCGCCACCTTGGCGTCGCGCAGCAGCTTCTTGGCGAACTCCAGCGACCCCATCTCGCGATAGGGCTCGGGGATCGGCACCCAGACGAACATGGTCGCCTTCGGCTTCTCCACCGCCCAGCCGAGCTTGTTCAGGCCGTCGCACAGCACGTCGCGACGCACGCGGTACGTCTCGCGGATCTCGTCGACACAGTCCTGCGGCCCTTCCAGTGCGGAGATCGCCGCCACCTGAATGGGCGTGAAGGTGCCGTAGTCGAGATACGACTTGATGCGCGCCAGGGCCGCCACCAGCGTGGGATTGCCGCACATGAACCCGACCCGCCAGCCGGGCATGTTGTAGGTCTTGGACAGGGTGTAGAACTCCACCGCGATGTCCTTGGCGCCCGGCACTTCGAGGATCGAGGGGGCCCGATAGCCGTCGAACGCGATCTCGGCGTAGGCCAGATCGTGCACGATCCAGATCCCGTGCTCGCGGCAGATCTCCACCACCCGTTCAAAGAACTCCAGATCCACGCACTGCGTGGTCGGATTCCCCGGGAAATTCAGGATCAGCATCTTCGGCTTGGGCCAGGAATCGCGGATCGCGCGCTCCAGCTCGGCAAAGAAATCGACGTCCGGCGTCAGCGGCACGTGGCGCACGTCGGCGCCGGCGATCACGCAGCCATAAGGATGGATGGGATACGCCGGGTTCGGCACCAGTACCGCATCCCCCGGCCCCAGGGTGGCCAGCGCAAGATGCGCCAGGCCTTCCTTGGAGCCAATGGTCACGATCGCCTCGGTTTCCGGATCGAGCTCCACGTCGAAACGATCCTGATACCAGCGGGTGACGGCACGGCGCAGGCGCGGGATCCCGCGCGACACCGAATAACGGTGGGTGTCCCCGCGCTGCACCGCCTCGGTCAGCTTGTCGACGATGTGCTTCGGGGTGGGCTGATCCGGGTTACCCATGCCGAAGTCGATGATGTCCTCGCCGCGAGCTCGAGCCTCGGCCTTCAACTCGTTCACGATGTTGAAGACGTAGGGGGGCAGTCGCTCGATGCGGGGAAAGACGTCGGTCACGGGTCGATTCCTGATTGGGCCCGGGATCACCGGGCGTAGGCTTTGCGGCGCTGGCGACCGGCGCGATCAGGATACGCGCACCCTGATCCGGCGCGCGCCGGGAAACGGGTCAAACTATAACCCGCATCGGAACCTGTCAACGCACACCGCCGCAAGGCTTGTTTCGCCACCCGCGCTTTCGCTATGATTCGCGCCCGTTCGTGGCCGGGTGCCACGAGCGCATGTTGAGCCATACGAGGTATGACGACACCCATGGACAGTTGCAGTTGCCGGTGCACGAAGGCCGCCGGCGCGGCGGATGACGTGTATCCAGCTGTCCGTCGGACCCGGACCCGCCGCCTCCTCGTCTGAACGAGGCCCCGGAACCCGGTCCGTCGTGACCTGGATACACGCCGGATCACGGGTTCCCGCACATCCCGGTAGTGACCGGGTCGTGCCTGCCCCACCGCCCGCTCCCCGATCGGGGACCTCCGGACGGCCTTCGCATCGTGTTGTTGGTTGATTTCACTGAATCGATGCGAGGAGACCGAAGATGACCGAACTGGCAATGGACACCGTGCAGGATTTCCCCACGGCCACTGAATTCCGCGGCGATCATGCCGCTGGGGGCGTGCACTGGGCCGACATGCGTCCCGACCCCGCCGTGGCGGGTATCCTGGGCGCGCTGGACGCCGGCCAGCTGGCCGCCGCCCGCATGCGCTTCCTCAAGCTGACCGAACGGGCGCAGGCCGAGGTGCTGCAGGCGCTGGATCCCGATACCCTGGCGCGGCTGGCCGACCGTCTGCCCAGCCATGGTCTGGCGCAGGCCTGCGAACACCTGGCGGAGTCCGAGCGCCGTGACGTGCTCGGTGCCCTGCCCGGCGGCAAGCGTCACGGCGTGCGCGTGATCCTCGACCACCGCGCGCGTCTGGCCTGAGGCAAAGCCCCGGGCGGACTGCCGGCCGCGGCGATCGCCCGGCCGGCCGACCCGCTCACCCGCAACCAACCATTGCCCCTCCCGCCACCTTGCGACCGTTCATCGCCCGTCATCCCCTGCTCGCCGGGGCCCTGTTCCAGGGTGCACTCATCCCCGTGGCGTTCGCGCTGGCGGCGCTCGCCGGAGTGCCTTTGCTGGGCGCGATGGACTGGAGCATCGAGGCCGTGGCCCTGGGCCTGCTGGTCACCACCCCGATGTTCCTGCTGGTCGCCGTGCTGGGCTGGACCGACCACCCGGCGTTTCGCGACATTCGGGCACAGCTGCAGGAATTCTTGGATCTGCTGTTTCGCGGGGCCCCGGCCGGCTCGGTAGTGCTGATCGCGGTGCTCGCCGGAGTCGGCGAGGAGCTCCTGGTACGCGGCGTGCTACAGCAGTGGCTGGGACTGCATCTGCCGCCCGGGGCCGCGATCCTGCTGGCCTCGGTGCTGTTCGGGCTGGCGCACTACGTCAGCCACCTGTACTTCGTCTTCGCCACCCTCATCGGCCTGTATCTCGGCTGGGTCTACCACGTGACCGAGAACCTGGTGGTGGTGATGATCGCGCACGCGGCCTACGACTGGGCGGTCATCCGCTGGTATCTGGCCCGCCCCGCCTGAGGCGCCCGCGAACGCTTCCGCGCTACTCTGCCGGATCCCGCGCGTGCGCCTGCAGCACGTCCAGCGGGATGATCGCCAGGGTCTCCTCGTGGGTCGCCCGCAGGTATACCCCCGGCGCCACGCCGGCCCGATACGCCTCCACCCAGCGGCCGGCGCACAGGCACCACCGGTCTCCGGGCTTGAGCCCGGGGAAGCCGAAGGCCTCCATCGGCGTCACCAGATCGTTGCCCTGCGCCAGGGAATAATCGAGAAACGCCTGCGTCACTTCGGCACAGACCGTATGGATGCCGGTGTCGTCGTGTCCGGTGGCACAGCGCCCGTCGCGATAGAACCCGGTCACCGGGTCGCGGCCACAGGGCTCGAGTTCCTCACCGAAGACATTGCGCGAGGCAAAGGGCTGCATTGATGGCTCCCTGAGTACGGATTCAGATTCACAAGGATACCCGATCTGCGCATGGCGTTTCGCGCAACCGGACTCGCCGGGCGGATCCGGCGCGATTGCACCGGGCGAATTTCCATCGCCATAATGAGCCAATGGCGATCGGGCACCAGGCAGGGACCAAGGATGAAAACGGATCAACATCAATACGGGCCCGACGATACGCTGGTCATCGATTACCGCAGCCTGATCGAGGACCACCCGCACATCATCACGGTCTACCGGCCCGACACCACGATCCTGTTCGCCAACCGCATGGCGCGGGACTACTTCGGCGCCGATCTGGTCGGCCGGCGCTGGATCGAGGACCTGCCCGTCGAGCACCAGGAGGCCAACCTCGCCGATCTGGCCCGTTTCACGCCGGAACAGCCGGTCCGGATCATCGAGAACCCGGTCATTCGGGCGGACGGTACACAGCGCTGGGTCGAATGGACCTCCCGCGCCTTCTTTGACGAGCACGGGCGGCTCACCCACCTGCAGACCCTGGGCATCGACTCCACCGAGCGCCACCACGCCCGCGAAGCGCTGGAACAGCGCGAGGCCGAGCTGGCCGAGGCGCAGCGCATCGCCCATCTGGGTTCCTGGATCTCCGATTTCGAGCAAGACGAGATCCGCTGGTCCGACGAGGTCTATCGCATCTTCGGCATGACCCGGGAGCAGTGGGGCGCCAATCACGAGTCGTTCATGGCGGCCGTTCACCCCGACGACCGGGAGCGGGTCCAGCAGGCAATCAATGCCGCCCTGCGTCCGGACGGTCCGGAATATGACATCGAACACCGCATTCGCCGCCCGGACGGCACCACGCGGGTGGTCTACCAGCGCGGCACCGTGAGTTTCGACGACCATGGCCGCCCACGGCGCATGGCCGGGATCGTGCACGACGTCACCGAACGCCGCGAGACCGAAGACCGACTGCAATACCTGACCTGGCACGACCCCCTGACCGGCCTGCCCAACCGCGAACTATTCCTGCAGCGGCTGAACGAAAGCATGGAATATGCCTGCGGCCGCGGCTGGCCCCTGCTGGTTGTGCACCTGGGGCTCGACCGGTTCAAGGGGATCAACGAGGGGCTGGGGCACACCACCGGCGACGCACTGCTGCAGCGTGTCAGCCAGCGCCTCGAAGGTGCCCTCGAGGAAGGCGACACCCTGGCGCGTATCGGAGGTGACGAGTTCGGCATCATCCTCGGCCGCAATACGGACGCCGAAGGCCTGGTGCAGCAGGCCTCCGGCCTGCTCGATCGGCTGAAGGAACTGTTCGTCGTCGACGGCGAAGAGGTCTACGTACCCGGCTCCGCCGGGGCGGCCCTCTACCCCGACGATGGCAGCGAACCGGGCGAGCTGTTGCGCCGTGCCGGTGCCGCCATGGACCAGGCCAAGCGGGAAGGCGGTAACGGGCTGCGTTTCTGCTCCGGCGAGCGTAACACCACGGCGCGCGCACGGGTCGCCCTGGAAGGCCAGCTACGGCGCGCCGTCTACCGTCAGGAAGGCTTCTTCCTGCACTATCAGCCGCGGGTCGAGGCCGGGAACGGGCGCATTACCGGTCTCGAAGCCCTCCTCCGCTGGCAGGATCCCAACGGACAGGTGCTGTCGCCGGGGACCTTCATCCCGGTACTGGAAGAAACCGGACTGATTCGGGAACTGGGCGAATGGATCCTGCGCGAGGCCTGCCTCCAGCATCAGCGCTGGAAGGCCAGCGGACTGCCCTCGCCGCGGATCTCCATCAACCTGGCCGCCCCGCAGTTCCGTGACCGGGACCTGCCGCGGCGGATCCGCCGGATCCTCGCCGAAACCGGCACGCCGGCCGATGCGCTGGAGCTCGAGGTGACCGAGAGCATGTTGATGGCCGACATTCAGCGGGTCATCCACACCCTGGGGGCATTTCGCGACATGGGGCTGCGGGTGGCCCTCGACGACTTCGGCACCGGGTACTCGTCACTCGCCTACCTGCAGCGTTTCCCGCTGGACGTGCTCAAGATCGACCGCAGCTTCGTGCGCGACCTCGACAATGGCGGCAGCGGCGAGGCCATCGTACGTACGGTCCTCAGCCTCGCCGAAAACCTGGGCCTGGAGATCGTCGCCGAAGGGGTGGAAAACATCGAACAGCAGCGTTTCCTGGAAGCCGCCGGCTGTGGCACGCTCCAGGGGTTCCTGCTCGCCCGTCCCGCTCCCGCGGCACAGTGCGCCGGACTCCTCGTGCGGGGCGTCATTACCCCGGACAAACCCTGACCCGCGACCACCGCCCCCGGTCACGCCCCCGCCCGGGCATCGGCCGGCGGAATCAGGCTTCCGGGCGCATGTGCGGGAACAGCAGCACGTCGCGGATGGAGCTGGAGTCGGTCAGCAGCATGACCAGGCGGTCGATCCCGATGCCCTCCCCCGCAGTGGGCGGCAGGCCGTGCTCGAGAGCACGGATGAAGTCGGCATCGAAGTGCATCGCCTCGTCGTCACCGGCGTCCTTCTCCGCGACCTGCTCACGGAAACGCTCGGCCTGATCCTCGGCGTCGTTGAGCTCGGAGAAGCCATTGGCGATCTCGCGCCCGCCGACGAACAGCTCGAA
Organism: Thioalkalivibrio sp. ALE19; assembly: GCF_000428605.1. Taxonomy (NCBI): domain Bacteria; kingdom Pseudomonadati; phylum Pseudomonadota; class Gammaproteobacteria; order Chromatiales; family Ectothiorhodospiraceae; genus Thioalkalivibrio; species Thioalkalivibrio sp. ALE19. The sequence goes on along the minus strand of NZ_AUAG01000024.1, from coordinate 10,856 downwards.
GCGATCGGTGACGAACGGATTGTCGTCATTGCGCCGGGCCAGCGGTGAGACCTCGGTGGGATAGGCGGTGATGAACGTCGGGTCGTGGAGCTGATTCTCGACGGTGGCCTCGAACAGCTCGGTCCACAGCTTGCCGAGACCGAACCCCGGCTTCACCTCGATGCCCTTGCGCTCGCAGTGCGCGCGCACGCGCTCGATGTCGTCCAGGTCGGCATCCGCGATATCGTCGTTATGGGCCAGGATCGCCTCGCGCACGGTCATGCGCGCGAACGACCGGCCGAACTCGTAGGTCACGCCCTGGTATTCCACGGTGGTGGTCCCCAGCACGTGCTCGCACAGCCCGCGCAGCAGCGCCTCGGTGCGATCCATCAGCGCATGGTGGTCCACGAAGGCCTCGTAGAACTCCAGCATGGTGAACTCGGGGTTATGCCGTGTGGACAGCCCCTCGTTGCGGAAATTGCGGTTGATCTCGAAGACCTTCTCGAACCCGCCCACCACCAGACGCTTGAGGAACAGCTCCGGAGCCACGCGCAGGTACAGCGGCATGTCCAGCGCGTTGTGGTGGGTAATGAACGGGCGCGCGGTGGCCCCGCCGGGGATCACCTGCATCATCGGGGTTTCCACCTCGAGAAAGCCCGCATCCTCGAAGTAGTCACGGATGAAGCGGATGATCCGCGTACGCCGCCGGAACAGCTCGCGCGATTCCGGACTGGTGATCAGGTCCACGTAGCGCTGGCGGTAGCGCGCCTCCTGGTCGGTCAGGCCGTGGAACTTCTCCGGCAGCGGCCGCAGGGCCTTGGTCAGCAGGCGAAATTCGGTCAGGTTGACGGTCAGCTCGCCGGTCTTCGTGCGGAACAGCGTGCCGCGCGCGCCGACGATGTCGCCCAGATCCCACTGCTTGAACGCCGCATACACCCCTTCCGGCAGGGCATCGCGCTGCACGAACAGCTGGATGTCCCCGCTCATGTCGCGCAGGCGCACAAAACTGGCCTTGCCCATCACCCGTTTGCCGATCATGCGCCCGGCTACGCAGACCTCGATGCCCTCGGCCTCCAGCGCCTCGCCTTCGGCCTCGCCATGCGCGGCATGCAGCTCGCCCGCAAGGGAATCACGGCGGAAGTCGTTGGGGAAGGCGTTGCCGGCCGTGCGCAGCTCGTCGAGCTTGGCGCGGCGCTGCGCGATCAGCTTGTTCTCGTCGGTTGTTTCGGTCATCGAGGGTTTTCCGGGGGTTACAGCCCGCTCTTCAGGCTGGCTTCAATGAAGGGATCGAGGTTGCCGTCGAGCACGCCCTGGGTGTTGCCGACCTCCACGCCCGTGCGCAGATCCTTGATCCGCGACTGGTCCAGGACATAGGAGCGGATCTGGCTGCCCCAGCCGATGTCCGACTTGGTCTCTTCCTGCGCCTGTTTGGCCGCGTTCTGCTCCTGGATCTTCTGCTCGTACAGCTTGGCCCGCAGCTGGTTCATCGCCATCTCGCGGTTCTTGTGCTGCGAGCGTCCGGCCTGACAGGCGGCCACGATGCCGGTCGGCTCGTGGGTGATGCGCACCGCCGAGTCGGTAGTGTTGACGTGCTGCCCGCCGGCCCCGGAGGAACGGTAGGTATCCACGCGCAGGTCGGACGGATCGATCTCGATCTCGATGTTCTCGTCCACCTCGGGCGAGACGAACACCGACGCGAACGAGGTATGGCGGCGGTTGCCGGAGTCGAACGGCGACTTGCGCACCAGGCGGTGGACGCCGGTCTCGGTGCGCAGCCAGCCGAATGCATGGTCGCCCTCGACACGCACCGTCGCGCTCTTGATCCCGGCGGTCTCGCCCTCGGAGAGTTCGGTGACCTCCACCTTGAAGCCCTTGCTCTCGGCCCAGCGCAGATACATCCGCAGCAGCATGTTGGCCCAGTCCTGCGCCTCGGTGCCGCCGGAACCGGCCTGGATGTCGACGTAGGCATTGGCCTCGTCCATCTCGCCGGAGAACATGCGGCGGAACTCCAGGGCCTCGACGCGCGCGGTCAGCCCCGCGACATCCGCCTCGACCGAAGACACGGTTTCCGCGTCATCGTCGGCCTCGGCCATTTCCAGCAGTTCGCGACTGTCCTTCAGTGCATCCGTGATCTCGCGGATGTTGAGGACGATGCCCTCCAGCTGGGCCCGTTCCTTGTTCAGGGCCTGGGCCTGCTCCGGTTGATTCCAGATGTCCGGGTTTTCTTCCAGCTCGCGCTGGACTTCTTCCAGCCGTTCTTCCTTGCCAGCGTAGTCAAAGATACCCCCTCAGGCCGTCGATGCGGCCTTGCAGGTCTTCGATCCGGCTGTAGAGCGGACTCAGTTCCATGGTGTTTCCCCGTGCGGAAAAAGCCCGGGAGTATACCAAGCCCGGCCGCCTGCGTGGTATCACTCATGCATGGAGTTACAGACCGGGCCACGGCATCCGCCGGCGCCACAGCGCCCAGGTATCGCGTCCGCGCAGGATGCGACGCGGGCCCTCCGCCGGTGGCAGCAGCGGATCCTCGATCTCCAGACGCCCGGTGCGACCAAAGCGCAGGCCGGCGGCGCGCGGGGCGATGACCTCGAGCACCAGCGAGGACAGCAGCTCGGCCATGCGTTCCGGGCTCGCCGGACCGTCCAGCGAATCCATCACGATCACGTCGCCACCCGACGCCGGATCGGGATTCCAGTCCGCCCCCGCGGTCTCCGCCAGCCAGCGGGCGTGGATGCCGCCACCGGCGATCTGCACGGCCGGCGCGACGGGCGGCGGGTCGCCCGGCGACCAGAACCACAGCCCCTGCACCGGGTCCAGACCACTCTGTTCGCGCTGCTGGTTGACCGGATGCTGGAACCAGGCCATCTGGATCGCGTTGCCCAGCACCTGCAGGCTGCGGGCGGCCTCGCTGTCCAGGCCGGCGGCCGGCATCGGCCGGCCCCAGCCCGCCGACGGGCTGCGGGCGCCGTCGGCACCCGCGGCGGCCATCGACAGCAGCCACAAGCCCTGCGGCGACTGATCCAGCCGCGCCCCGACCTTTTCCAGCTCCGGTGCGGCGGCCGCCCAAAGGGCCTCCCGATCGGTATCGGCGACCCCGTCCACCGGGCGGGCGGTCAGGTCCCGCATGCCGGCATTCAGTGCGACCGGACTGGCCAGCCAGGTACGCAAGGCGGACCCCGTCTCTCCTCCGTTTCCGGGTTCGGTATATCCCAGCGCCTGCGCGAGGGTCCGCTCCCAGCCGGGCGGTTCGTCCGGTCGCACCCCCGTGACGGTTTCAGCGGGCGTCGCCGCGCGCGAACGCGCGAGCAGCTGCCGCAGCCAGCGTACCGCCAGCCCGCCGCCCCCGGCGGCGCGTGCCGCCACCAGGGCATCGCGCAGCCCCGGCACCAGAATCCGCACGTCGCTCATCGCAGCCACCTCCGCGGAACAGCCAACCGCGCGCTTTCGTCTCTCATGCAAGGCCCCCTAGGATGAACCCGGGCATGGTAGCAGCCGAGCGCGGCGATCATGGAGAAGCCCCGCAGCCAGGGTCTATGCTTTACGAAAGAATCGACCGCAACGCGGTCCGGGAGCCCGATATGGGAACCGCAACTCAACACGTTTCATCCGCCCGCAACGGCTTGCGCGCCGCGGGTACCCTGCTGATCGCGGCGCTGTGGCTGTTCGTCGGTGCGGCGCCGGCGGAAGACTACCCCGCGGATTCGCAGATCGAGTGGAACAGCTTCGACCCCGAACTGTTCGACCGGGCCGAGGATCAGAACCAGCCGCTGTTCTTCTACTTCCACGGGCAATGGTGCACCTGGTGCATCGACTTCCAGAACGAGTCGCTGGAAAACCCCATGGTGGTGGACATCCTGAACGAGGAGTACATCCCGGTCCTGATCGACCTGGATCGGCGCGCCGACCTCTTCACGCGCTATGGCGGCCGCGGTCTGCCCTTCGTGGTCATCACCACCCCGGACGATGACGTGATCTCGCGCTTCACCGGGCATATCCGCGCCGACGGCCTGTACCGGATCCTGGAGCGCCAGCAGCGGGTGGTGTCGGTGACGGGGCGCGAGGAAACCCCCGCCGAGGAACCGATCACCACGGTCGGCGGCTTTCTTGAAATGCTCGACCAGGTGTACGTCGCCGACGCCGACCGCCTCAGCGGCAGCGCGCTGTTCGGCACCCTGAGCAAGCGCCCGCAACCCTGGACCTACCGCTTCCTGCTGGATCAGGAGGAATGGACCGGGCGCATGCCGGGTCTGCTGGATCAGGTGGCCGAAGACCTGCACGACCCGGTGGATGGCGGCTTCTTTTTCTTCTATGACTTCGACCAGCGCGACCCGGACCGGGCCCTGGAGACCTCCAAACGCCTGGATCAGAATGCCGCGTTCCTGTGGCTGTTCGCCCGCGCCTGGGAAGAAACCGGCGATGAACGCTACCGCGACATCGCGGAAGACGTGATCCGCTGGCTGCGCGATGCGATGTGGGACGAGGACCAGCGGCGCTTCGGCAACTCCCAGTATGCCGACAATGCCTATTACCGACTGGATCCGGATGAACGCCGCGCCACCGATCCGCCGCGGGTCGACCGCACGACCTACGCCCATACCTCGGGGCAGGCCATCGCGGCACTGGCCGCCAGTGCGCGGATCTTCGACGATGACGAGCTGTTCGAGTGGTCCGACACCGCCCTGCGCGGCGTGGATGCCTATCTGGGCATCCCGGCGGGTTTCCTGCATGCGGTCACCGACGAGGGCCAGCCCGAACTGGAAGGCTATCTGCCCGCGCAGATCTGGCCGGAAATCGCCCGTCTGGAACTGCGCCGGGCCGCCCGGGCGCTGGAGCGCGATCCGACGGACACCGCCGCCGGCGAACCCGACCCGCAGGCGCGCCTGGACCGGCTGCAGCCGTTCTTCAACGAGGATCTGAACGCTCATGCCGAACGGCTGGGCGGGGAACTCGAACCCTGGACCGAGGTGCCCACCCAGGCCGCACTGGCCTGGTGGCTGCATTACCTGCCGGCGGAGGCGGTGGCGGCCAGCCACGTGGACCCGGCGGCCGTGGAAGCCCAGCTGCAGATCCATCCCGGTGCCGACCCCGATGACATCGCGCTCGGATTCGACGCCCTGCAGCGCGGCATGCCGGGCGAGGATTAAGAAGCGATCATTCCCCGCCCTGGACCGACGCGGAGGGGTCCTCCCGGGCCTCCAGGCGCTGGCGCAAACGCTCCGCGTCGGCCCCGGTGCGTACCTCCAGCACCTCGATGCCTTCGCCCCCGACCTCCGGGGGCGGAGCATCGGACCAGGGGTCCGGATCCAGGTGTCCGCTCTGGTAGGCCCAGCCCAGATAGCCAAGGTTGGCCAGCAGCAACGCAAAAATCGTCCAGCGCATCATTCCCCCGCCCTCCCCGTGCGTGACTCGTCCGCCTGCTCCAGCCCGGCGAGCACGGCCAGCCCGTCCAGCACGGGCCGGGGATCCATTCTGACCGGTCCCGGCAGATCCTCCATCAGCATCCGGGCATCCCCCCCCGTCAGGAGACAGACCGGCACGCGCGCCACCCCCGCAGAGCCGGTACTCCCCTCCTCGGGGTACGGGGTGTCCACGAGCGATTCACGGCCGGCCGCCACCACGGCCGCCACGCCCGCCGCCCAGGCCGTGGCCCAGCCCCGGTCCAGTGCCGCGGCCGTACTCTGCCCCGGCGAGCGCTCGGGCCACGGATCAAAACCGGCGCCCGGCGCACGCGGGGCGATGCGGTCGCTCAGCAGCTTCTGCATCCCGGCCCAGCCACCGTGCAGCCCCGGCAGGATGTAACCCCCGAGATGCACACCGTCGGCGCGCAGCACGTCCACGGTGACGGCGGTTCCGGCATCCACCAGCACCACCGGCTGCCCCGGGTCGCGCGCGCGCGCCGCCAGCAGGGCACAATAACGATCCACGCCCAGCTGGCCGTGGGCATATCGCGACACCAGCACGCCCGACTGCGCCGTCGCCCCGCGGCCCACGCCGGACTCCGCCTCCAGACGGGGTTCCACCTCCTCGACCGTCAGACCGGGCCAGGCCGTGGCCAGGGCCTCGCGCAGGCGCTGCGAGCGCTCGGGTGGCCCGACCCGCGCCAGCCATGCGGCCACCGGCGGAACCGACACCGTCCGCGCCAGCTCCGCCACGCCGGCCGCGATATCGGCGTCGGCACCGCTGGCCTGTTCCACCCCGGACGCGTCGCGCAGGGACCATTTGAGGCGGCTGCTGCCCAGATCCAGCAGTAGCGTCAGGCCCGGGTTCCCGTCACTCGGCATGATTCCACCTGCGCACGCTGACCTCTCCGGAATGCAGAGCCTGTTCCCCGCCCCGTTCTCCGCTTTCTTCGTCGCGCACCCGGAGCGTGCCGGCCTGCGGATCGATCCCCAGCGCGAGGAATCGCTCGCCGGTCTCCAGGCGTTCCACGCGCTGCCCCGCCAGTACATCCACGGCACCCAGCCGCTCGCCGGCCTGAGTCAGACCGTGTGCCATCAGCCATGGATGCGCCCTGAGCAGACTCGCGGCGAGGCGCCCCGCCAGTTCCAGCCAGCCCGGCGGCGGGACACCCTGCGCGGCCAGGTCGGTCACCGCACGCCCCAGCTGCAGACGCTGCGACCCGGCGCGGTTCAGTCCCACTCCCGCCACCAGCCGCCCGCCGACACCGTTGGCGACACGCGGCGCCTGCTGCTCGACCAGGATGCCCCCCAGCTTGGCTTCGCCGACCACCAGATCATTGGGCCATTTCAGGCCGACGGCGGCGTAGCCCAGTTCGTGCAGGGTCTCGCCGAGCACCAGTCCGGCGCCCACCGGCCACGCCGGCGGCACCTGCTCACCCGGTTCCAGCGGCCACGCCACGGACAGTGCAATGCCGTCTTCCGGGTGCCCGACCCAGTCCCGGCCACGACGGCCCCGACCGGCGGTCTGCTCGCGCGCCAGACACACCCGTCCGGCCCGCGGCAGCGCCTCGGCGGACACGTCCTCCAGGAGATAGCGGCTGGTGGAATCCACCCGATCCAGGACTTCCACCCGGGCCGGCCCCGCGTGCGCGGATTCATCGCGCAAAAGGCCTTCCAGCGCCGTGGTTTCCGGCCTCATAATGGCGGCAGTCGAAGAGAAGGCGGTCATGGGGATCGGCAGATCGACGGGAGAACCGGCTTGAACACGGTCCATCATCTTACGGCGTTGCGCAGGGGGTTGTCCGCCCTGACCCTCGTGGTCGGGTCACTGGCCCTGACAGGGGGTCTCGCGGCCCCGGTACCGGCGCAGGCCGATTTCTACACCTGGATCGATGACGATGGCGCTCGCGTCATCAGTGACGAACCGCCCGAACACGGCGATTACGAGGACGTTCCCGGTCCCTCGTCCTCGCATGGCAACACGGCCACCGGCGGTGACGACGGCTGGTCGCCGACCGAGATCTTCGTCTTCGAGGGACCCGACGGCGAACGTCTGGTCACCAACCTGCGCAATCAGGGGCCCGGCATGGAGCTGATCGCCCAGTACGGCCGTCCGCCGGCGCGCGCCCGCTGCGGCCGCAACGCGCAACGGGCGATGGCCAGCGGCGGCGGGGAATACGCCGACATCATCCACGACGCCGCCGGCCGCGAAGGCGTGGATCCGGAACTCGTCCTGTCCGTGATCCACGTGGAGTCGTGCTTCGATCCCGAGGCCGTGTCACGGGTGGGCGCCCACGGGCTGATGCAGCTGATGCCGGCCACTGCGGCGGAGCTGGGTGTGACCGACCGTTTCGATCCGGTCCAGAACATCCACGGCGGGGTACGCTATCTGGCCGCCATGCTGCATCGCTTCGACGGCGACCTGGACCTGGCCCTGGCGGCCTACAACGCAGGTCCCGGTGCGGTGGAAAGCCATGGCGGTGTCCCGCCCTACGAAGAAACCCGCGAATACATCCGCCGCATCGGTCGGCACTACAACGGCGACCAGCCGCTGGTCCGCGCCGGCTCCGGCTGACGCCGCTTCAGCGCCGCTCGCGCCCGCAGTTCCAGCACTGGGTGAACTGCGGCTCGATCCGCTCGCCGCAGCTCGGGCAGGTCCATTCGGTCGCGTCACCCACCGGATCGCCCTCGAGGTATTCCATCACCAGTTCCCGCGCCTCGGTGGCCTGCTCCTCGTGCACCACCACGATGCGCGCCCAGCACTCGTTGGGCGGGATCTCGCCCGAGGCGCCATAGAGCCCGGCCTGATGCACGTGGGCGGGGATGCCCGCGTCGTTGAGCATGCCGCCGATGAACTCGGCCATCACCGGATCGGCGTTGTGGTAGACGGTCTTCATGGATCAGTGTTTCCCATGCCCGCCCGGCGCTACTGGACCGTGCCCTGGTTGGCGGCCTGGAAGTACTCCATGGCCTTCTGGATGGCGTACATCGGCCCGTCATCCATCGCCTCGCGGGTGTGCGGCAACTGGATATCGGCGTGGTACTTGCGAAGCGCCAGCACGTGGATCGGCAGCTCGCGACCGAACTTGTCGTTGGCGTAGTTGAAGTGCTGCGCCAGTCCCAGCACCAGATGCACCCGATCGTTCGCCTCCAGCGACTCGGGCGACACCGAGACCTCCGGCATCTGCCCGACCTGCCCGGTGACCTGCACCTCGATCACACGGTCGCCATCCGCCGGCGCCGGGCGCTCCGCCTCGTCGGTCACCAGCTTCAGGTTCTCGGAGAGATCCAGATACCCCTTGTTCAGGATGTGCTGGTGCGGCTGGAACACCTTGCTGGACATGTTCACCGCCCACAGCTCGAGGATCTCCTTGAGATCCTGCGCCGGCTGGGTGTCACCCAGCGCGAACAGCTGCTGTGCGTAGAGGATGTCCCACACCCACACCTGCCCGTATTCGGGCAGCTCGTCGCCGGATTCGTCCACCGAGACCGTCTGCAGCTCGGGCTGCTCGGCGTCGGGGGCATGCAGGGTGAGGGTGAAGGTGGCCAAGGAACTGCTCCAGTCTGACGTTTTCCCCATTGTAGCGATGCGACGCCGACCGCGGGGAGATCTTTCATCCCGCCCGGGGCCTTCGCACCGGCTGCAGGGCCCGCCACAGCCGCCAGCCTAGGAGCACCGCCAGCACTGCAGCATAGATCCCCACCTCGACGTAGTCCGCGCCGCGGGTCAGCCACAGCACGTGCAGGATGGCCAGCACGCCCGCCGCATAGGCCAGGCGGTGCAGGCGCGGCCACCAGCGCCGCAGCCGCCGCTGTGCACCCCGAGTGGAGGTCAGCGCCAGCACCAGCAGGATCAGCCAGGCGGCAAAGCCGACCGTGACATACGGCCGGTGACGGATGTCGTCCAGGATCAGCACCCAGTCAAAGAACAGATCCAGCCCGACCCAGACGAGCAGATGCGCGCTGACCCAGGCAAAGGCCACCAGCCCCAGCATCCGCCGCAGCGCGCTGATCCAGGCCAGGCCCGTCCACTGCCGCAGCGGCGTAACCGCCAGCGCCACAAGCAGCGCGATCATCGCGTGGGTGCCGGTATCCTCCAGCAGCCGCTCGATCGGATTGACCCCGAGACCGCCGAACCACCCGGCCGCGCGCAGCGCGATCCACACCCCCGGCGCCAGCGAGACCGCCAGCACCAGGGTCCACACCCCGCGCGGCGGGCGAGCCGATGCGCGCCGGCGCCTTTCCACTCAGAACTTCTCGGTCAGGTCCATTCCGGCATACATCGAGGCAACTTCTTCTCCGTAGCCGTTGAACATCTCGGTGCGCCGGCGGCGGAACTCGCCGATGCGCCGCTCGGTGGCCTGCGACCAGCGCGGGTGGTCCACATCGGGGTTCACGTTGCTGTAGAAGCCGTACTCGTTCGGCTGCATGCGGTTCCACGAGGTCGGAGGTTCGTCCTCGACGAAGCGGATGCGCACGATCGACTTGATGCTCTTGAAGCCGTATTTCCACGGCACCACCAGGCGGATCGGCGCCCCGTTCTGGTTGGGCAGCACATGGTCGTACATCCCCACCGAGATGATCGTCAGCGGATGCCGCGCCTCGTCCATGCGCAGCCCTTCCACGTACGGCCACTCGAGCACGCTGCGACGCTGCCCCGGCAGGTTGTCCGGGTCGTGGATGCTTTCGAAGGCGACATACCGGGCGCTGCCGGTCGGCTCGGCGCGGTCGATGATGCGGTTGAGCTCGAAGCCGATCCACGGGATCACCATCGACCAGCCTTCCACGCAACGCAGGCGGTAGATCCGCTCCTCCAGCGACCAGGGATCGATGAAATCTTCCAGCGCATACTCCCCGGGGTTGTCGCAGAGCCCCTCCACGCGGATGCTCCAGGGATCGGTCTGCAGCTTGTCCGCCAGGCGGTGCGGATCTTCCTTGCCGGTACCCAGCTCGTAGAAGTTGTTGTAGGTGGTCGCGTCCTCGAACGGGGTCAGCGATTCGTCGGTGGAGAACTCGCCCGGCTCCGCGTCCAGGGGCTGCAGCTCGTCGCGCAGGTCCGCACCCGCCGGGCCCGCAAGCCCCAGCGCCCCCAGGCCCAGCCCCGCCCCGAGGGCCAGACCGCCCTTCATGAACTCGCGGCGGCGCCGGTAGACCGCCTCCGGGGTCACCTCGCTGCGCGGGATGTCACTGCGCCGGCGAACACGAATCAGCATGGGGTCTTCCTCGTCCGGGGATCTGAACCAATCGACCCCGCAGCGGCGTGTGAGTTCGCGCGCCCGGACAATACCGACCAAGCCGCGAAGCGCCCACCCCGTCATTGCGAGGAACCGAAGCTCTGCCCTCCCCTCCACCCCGTCATTGCGAGGAGCCGAAGGCGACGCGGCAATCGGCCAAAGATGCCTGCACCCTGGCACAGGCGGCTTCGGATGGAGATCGCCACGTCACTGCGCGACTCGCGATGACGGGAATCCACCCCTCCAC
>NZ_AUAG01000023.1:0-66727 GCF_000428605.1 Thioalkalivibrio sp. ALE19 | reverse complement strand
GGGGTTGGCACCCCGGGTTCCCCGATCCTGCGTTGCGGCCCTTGCCGGTAGAACCACTACCGGCTGCGCACCGCGCCTTGTCTCGGAAAACCCGGGGTGCCAACGCGAACGTGTACGTTGATCAGTGTTTCCCTGGGGAAACACCGCCACCGCGAGCGCCGGCGTAAAAATCCGCGGCGTCTTTCCACATTGCCGCAAACGGGCTACCCTCCGGACATGACCTTGCGCCCGACTCAAGCCTGCGATCAGTGCACCCTGCGTCAGCTCTGCCTGCCCATGGGTCTGCCGGATACCGAGCTGTGGCAGCTCGACGAGATCGTGCAGCAGCGCCGTCCGATCGAGAAGGGCAGCACGCTGTTCGCCATGGGGTCGCCGTTCGAATACCTGTATGCGGTGCGCACCGGCGCGATGAAAACGGTGCTGATGGGTGACGACGGGACCGAGCAGATCACCGGCTTCGCGCTGGCCGGCGAACTGCTGGGACTGGATGCCATTCACCAGGGGTCCCATCCGGTCACCGCCATCGCGCTGGAGTCCACCAGCGTCTGTGCGGTCCCGTGGTCGCTGGTGGATGATCTGTCCGGCCGCCTGCCCACGTTCCGGCAGCACCTGATGGGGGTGATGAGCCGCGGCCTGGCAAGCGAGGAGAACCTGCACGCCCTGCTCGGCCAGCGCAGCGCGGAGCAGCGTCTGGCAACGTTCCTGCTGTCGCTGTCGCAGCGCCACCAGGCACGCGGGCTGGCGGCCGACCGCTTCATCCTGCCGATGTCGCGCGCGGAGATCGCCAACCACCTGGGCCTGACGCAGGAAACCATCAGCCGGCTGTTCACGCAGATGCGGCGCCAGGGCCTGATCGAGCTGCACACCCGCGACCTCTACATCCCCGACCTGGATGCCCTGCGCACCACGGCCGGCGTCAGCACCTCCGCCGCCAGCAGTGCCTGACACCCGGGCCACCGGGGATTTCTGGTCGTTCGCCGAATCCGCCTGGAGCGATCCGGGGCTGCGCGATCGGTTGATGTCCTGGCAGGACCACCATGGCGCTGACGTGATTCGCGTGCTGTTCGCCGCCTGGCATCCCGGGGCGCTGACCACCGACGATCTCGATCGGCTGCACGCCCGGGCACGCGACTGGAGTACCCGCGCCACCCTCCGGATCCGGGCCCTGCGCCGACGCCTGCACACCCCCGAACGACATGCCCTGTACCGCGCCCTGCTGGAACTGGAATTGCGCGCGGAGCACCTGGGGGCGCTGCACCTGCTGCAGGAATGCCCGCCTCCGGCCGCCGACGCAGCCCCGAACCGGCGCCCGCGCGCGGACACCATCGGAGAGCGCCTCGCCCGCCTCGAACCCGGACTCCCGCCGGACGAACGCTCCGCAGGCGCCGCCGAACTCGCCTCGTCCTCGGTCCCGGGCCTCCCCTGAGCGGCCGCGTCGGCAAAACACCGACCACACCCGGACCGCCCCTGCACGCAGCCCCCGGTTCCGGCTATCCTGACGGGTTCCACTCAGCCAGACGGCAACCGAACATGTCCGACGCAATGCGCGACCAGCTCCTCAAGGCGGGACTGGTCGACGAAAAGCAGGTCAAGAAGGCCCGCAGCGAACAGCACAAGGGCAAGAAAAAGGCCAAAAAGCCGAAGAAGGCGGCGCCACCCGCGGCCGAGCCCACGGCCGCCGAGCAGCGTCAGGCGGAACAGGCCGAACGCTCGCGGCGCAAGAACGAGGAACGCCAGGCGCGCGCCGCGCGCAAGGCCCTGACGGCCCAGCTGCGCGAGCTGGTCAGTTCCAACCTGTATCCGGTGCCCGCCGGCGAGGACGCCGAGGACTATCACTTCCAGCAGGGCGGGCGGATCCGCAGCCTGCCGGTCACGCCGGCCCTGCGGCGCCAGCTGGCCGACGGACGCGCCGCAATCGCCGGCCTGGACCACCGGCCGGAGGCCGGTTTTCGCCTGGTGCCCCGCGAGATCGCGGATCGCATCCGCGAGCGCGACCCGCAGTGGCCGCTGGTCATCCCCGCCGAGGAGGCCGCGGACAGCGAACCGGCCGCCGACGACCCGTATGCGGATTACGTGGTGCCCGACGACCTGATGTGGTGAGACTCCGTCGCGTCAGTCGTCGTCGGTGCGCTTGACGTCGGCGGCCGGCATGCCCCGCTGCTGCGGGCGTCGCACGCCCTCGTTATCCATCGGCTGCGGCTCCATCTGGCGCTCGCCGAGGGCCTGAGGCGGACCGTCCTCCGCCTGTGGTTCGCCATCGCAACCGGCCAGCCAAAGGCCGGCGGCCAGCAGCAGGGCCGGACTTATCTTCCGCATGTTCATGTCTTTCTCATCTCCTCCGAAGGCTTCGCCATCAGCGTGCCGGGGCAAGGGCGCGGCGCCAAGAACTCGGGTCGCAACCGGGGGCACGTCCGTTACGGGGTCACCCGGGTCCCGGCGGTCCCGGCGAGGAGGGCCGCGGCCGACTCCAGCGCCCCGATACCCGCGATGCGGCCGCCCGCGGCCACCCGCCGCGCCGCATCCAGCTTGGGCCCCATGGACCCCGGCGGCCATTCGGCCGGATCAATGTCGCTGGCCTTCAGGCGGTCCAGCCGCCGGGCCCGGTCCGTGCCCCAGTCGGCATAGACCGCATCGACATCGGTGAGCATCAGCAGGGCATCGGCCTCCACCTCGGCGGTCAGCAGGGCCGCAGCAAGATCCTTGTCCACCACCGCCTCCACGCCCGAGAGCCGGCCGTCGGCATCGCGCGCCACCGGCACCCCGCCGCCGCCGGCACACACCACCAGGGTCCCGGCAGCCGCCAGGGTCCGGATCGCCGGCACCCCCAGCAATGCGCGCGGCTCGGGCGAGCCCACCACCCGCCGCCAGGCCCTGCCGTCGCGAGCGATGCGCCAGCCACGCTCCTGCGCCAGGCGCCGCGCGGCCTCCTCGGCGTAGGTCGGTCCGATGAACTTGCTCGGCTCGTCGAAGGCCGGGTCCTGCGGGTCGACCTCGGTCTGCGTCAGCAGGCTGGCCACGCGATCATGCCCCAGCGCGTTGTGCAGCTCCTGCGCGAGGATATAGCCGATCATCCCGTGGCTCTCCGCACCCACCACGTCCAGCGGCCAGGCGATGCGGTCGCATTCCGCCTGGTTCGCCAGCAACCCCACCTGCGGGCCGTTGCCGTGGGTCACGATCACCTCGTGCTCCGCCGCCAGGCCGGCGATGGTCGCGGCCGCGCGCCGCGCGTTGTGCCGCTGATTCGCGGCCGAGGGCGTCTCCCCCCGCTGCAGCAGTGCGTTGCCCCCCAGGGCGACCACGATGCGCATGCCCGTACCTCCCGTCAGCCGTCAATGAGCCTGAATGCCTGCTGCCAGGCCTGCTCGATCCGTTCGAGTTCATGATCCTCGATCTCGCCGAACTGGCCGCGCTTGTTGCGTGACAGCCGCCCCTCGTTCTGGTGGAGAAGACGCAGCAGCAGATCCAGACGCCGATCCGGCAGATCCACGATCTCGCGCACCGCGCGGCGTGCAGCGTCATAACCGCGAAGGAAACGCAGTTCTTCCACCAGATCTTCCCGGACAGTGCGGGCCACCGTTTCCGCGAGGTATTCGGTCTGCGCCGTCAGATCGGGGTAGCGATAGTAACTGGCCACCTCTTCCGGATTCAGCAGCTCCAGCCGCCCTTCGGGGTCCAGATGGTAGTCGACCCGCTCCTCCATCAGCGGCCGCGAGTAACGCTCCAGCACCGCGTCGTATTCAGTAATCCGACGCAGCATGGTGGCCGATACCGGAAGCATGAGATTGCCTTCCACGAATCCGTCGCGATGCAGCAGATCGTGGATCAGGAAACGATGGAGCCGCCCGTTACCGTCTTCGAACGGGTGAATGAAGACAAAGCCGAACCCCACGGCCGCGGCACGAACCAGCGGCGAAAGTCCGCGACTCCGCGTAGCCACCGTCGCCAGGCCTTCCATCATCGAGACCAGCCATCCGGGCGGAGGGCATACGTAGTGCACACGCTGCGTGAAATCCGGCCGCTGCTCGCCCACGTAATTCTGGACAGAGCGAAAACCGCTTTCCGCATAGCGCGGGTCCACCACCAGATTCTGGCGCCGTGTCAGGCCGGCCTCGTCCAGCAGCTCCGCGAGCGGCACCCGCCCTGCTTCACGCAGCAATGCCACGAAGCGCTCGAGACGCCCGGAGACCGGTTCCGGCTCATGTTCGATCCCGTAGGTCGAGCGCGTTTCCTTGAGGTAGAGATAGTCGTTGGCCCGGGCGAACAGTTCCGGTGGAAATGCCCCGATCAATCCGGACAGCTCCTCGGTCAGCGGCTGGGCAAGGGCGTCTTCAAGTCGCTGCGTCCGACGAATGACCGGGCAGAAATCACCATTGCCAAGAAGGTTGTCCCGGACCCGCCAGCGCCGGTCGAATTCCGGCTCCGCTGCGGTCAGGTAATGGTCAGGGTTCAGCGCATCCACATAGTTACCGCCCGCTGTCCGCGAGACCGCGAGGCGCTCCCCGGTCAGGCGTTCGTAGAAGAACCCCATCAGCCGCCGATAACGCCCGGTGGGCTTTTCGCTCACCGCCTCCTCGATCGGTGCGGGACCACAGGCGCGAAACAGGTCCGCGAGAACCGCCAGATTCACGCCCTCGTGCTTCAGGGCGAATTCGAGCTGGTTCGCGAGCGCATCCCCGGGGTCGTACTGCGGCGGATATTCGCGCCGGACCGCGCCGTCCTCCTGCCATGTTTCACGCAGGCGCGTGCCCGGACTCGACGACACGGGCAGAGGGGCGGACGGCAATCCGAATGTCCGAATCAGCCACCGATAACCCAATGAGCTCATACGCCGTATCCATGGTGTTCAATGGCCCAAGACTGCAACAAAATCGATTCAGGCGAAACATTTGTGTTACAAAAATCCAAAATCGCAACAAAACGATTACGCAGCCGTCGATTGATCAGAAAGCGTCGCCGTAATCTTCGTGCAGCCAGTCGCGCAGGTCCTCGAACCCGGGGATGTCCTCGTCCCCGCTGGCCGGCGGCAGCTCGAAGCCGTCGTGAAAGCCGCGGGCCCGAAATGGCTCCAGCAGGTCCGGGTCGCCGGAGATCACGTGCACCGGCACCGCCCACGAGGGGTCCGGGCCGGTGACCAGGGCCGCCGGCTGGTGGTCGCCCGGCATCAGGAACAGGGTGTCCTCGTCCACGTGGTCACGCGCCCAGTGGCCGCTGACCTCCAGCGAGTAGCGCACCGCCTCGGCGTAATAATCGCGGACGCGGTCGAAGTCCCGCCACAGGACCTCGGGGGCGGGCCCGGCCCCGGCCTGTTCGTGGAACACCCGCCCGTCGTCCATCGCATCCGGGTCGTCCAGCACGTCCAGCACCGGGGTCCACGGGGCGTGACTGCTGACCAGCGCGAGCATCGCGAACACCGGCGCCTCCCCGCCCTGCGGGTCCGGCCGCACGTCCTGTTCGAAGCGCCACCAGGTGAATTCGTCGGGCATGGTGACCCAGAAGAACGGAGGGCCGCGGTAGTCCATGCCGTTGCGGTCCAGGATCCGGTCCCAGCCGAACCAGCGCCCCTCCGGCCAGTCGAGGGTGATGGCCGGGGCCAGCATGGCCGTGTGATGGCCGGTGGCCGCGAAGTCCTGCACCAGGGTCGCCCGCTCGCGCTCCTGCAGCCGGCGGTACTGCCCGGCATGCCGCACGGCCACGCCCGACAGCAGGGTGGCATGCGCCAGCCACGACTGCCCGCCGGCGATCGGGGCCTTCATCACCCCGGTCACCACGTGCAGATCCCGCGCGGCGAGATCCTGCTGCAGATCCTCCAGCGTCGGCTCGATCACCTCGGCATAGCGCGGGATCTCCAGCGCCGAGACCCCGTAGGACTCGATCAGACCCACCACCACGTCGACGCCGGCCAGGCCCTCCAGCGGCCGGGGTTCGGCCAGCCGCGAATCCGCCTCCAGCCGGTGCGCCAGCGCGCGATCCTCGCGCCGCGCCTCGCGCATGCCGTCGACCTGCTCCGTTACCAGCGCCACCGCGGGCGCCGCCGTGCGCGGCGGCTCCACGCCCGTCGCGTGGCCCGCGAGCCCGGCGAGGCCCGCGCCCAGCAGCACGAAACCCGCGCCCCGGGGCACGACCGGGCGCGCCAGCAGACGCGCCAGCGACCACACCGCCAGCCCGATCACGACCAGCAGCGCCGCGACGGCCAGGATCACGCCGACAGTGGGCAGGTTGCCGGTCAGCAACCGGAAGACGGCATCCAGCAGGCCGATGTCCACGTAGACATTCAGCGGACGGGCAAGGTTGACCCGGGCCAGCGCATCGAACAGCGCCAGTACGATCAGTGCAAGGAGGAAGGCGGCCACGACCCGCGCCAGTACGCGCGCGGTGGCCAGAGGAAGGACGGCAAACAGTCCGGCCAGGACCACGGCCTCCCAGGCCAGCCACCCCGGCCCCGGGCCCGCGTGGCGCGGGATGTCCAGGGCCAGGACCAGCCCGTTCAGAAGCAGCAGGGTCAGCAGGACGCGGACCCCGCCGGGGACGGCGCGCAGGCGCGGCCCGGACTGTTCGGGCGGGAAGTTCAACCCGCCGGCATCAGAAGCTCATCGAGCGATCAAACTCGGCCACCGCCTGCACGTAGTGGCCCATGCCGGCGTATTCGGCGGTGGCCAGGAAGTTGTCCGGGGTCACGTCACGACCACGGCCGCAGGCCTCGCAGACCCACAGCGGCACGCCGGCGTCGACCAGATCCTCGACGATGTCCTTCATCGCCGGCATGTTGTGGCCGACGATCTTGTCGTAGACGTTGCGGTTGGCGATATTCGCCGCCTCGCCCTGCAGCCATACGGTCACGTCGTGGCCCTGATCCTTGGCCACCTTGGCGGCGATCATGCCCAGCGTGGCGCGGGTGGGGTCATCGGTTCCGGCGGTAACGGCAACGATAAAGCGCATGGTCGATTCTCCTGTGTCGTCGCGTGTCGGCCTTGCGGCCGGTTGGCGGACCCGGCGGGTCCGTTGTTGTTACAGCAATCCGCAGCGTACCCGATCAGGCGCCGGTCCGGCTCTGGCGGGCCAGACGCAGCGCCATCAGCAGCCACGGCAGTCCGTGCAGCAGCAGACCGCCCCAGCCCGCCGCACCGGCGAGTTCACTGGCCAGCAGGTCGCGCACCAGTCCGGCGATCGCCGGCTCCGGCTGCCAGGGCCACAGGCCCACGGTCGCCACGATCAGGGCAAACAGCCACAGCGGCAGGCGGTCGAACAGGCGCAGAACGGTCGGCATGGCGCGCATCCTATCGCATACGAACGGCGGCGCCGCATGCCCCGACACGGCGGCGCGAATTCAGTGCCGAAAATGCACGAACAGCCGACCGTGATTCTTCGAATCCTTCTCCACCCGGTGGTAACGCGCCTTGACCTCCGGCTGCTGCAAAAAACGCAGCACCCGCTTCTTCAGCTGCCCGCTGCCCTTGCCGTGGATGATCTCCACGGTCTTGATGCGTTTCTCGCAGGCCTCGTCGATCACGCCGTTGAGCGCCTGATCGATGCGCCGGCCATCACGGAAGCATTCGTGCAGGTCGATGGAAAGCCGCGACATACGGGCCTCCGTTCACACGTCCACGTCGGCCAGGTGCCCCTTGCCCTCCAGCCAGGCCCGGCGTTCCCCGGCGCGCTTCTTGCCCAGCAGCATGTCCATCAGGCTGCCGGTCTCCTCGGCCGAATCCAGGGTCAGTTGCACCAGACGGCGGGTGTCGGGATTCATGGTGGTCTCGCGCAGCTGCATCGGGTTCATCTCGCCCAGCCCCTTGAAACGGGTCACCGCGACCTTGCCCTTCAGCTTTTCCGCCTCGATACGCTCCAGCACTCCGGCCTTTTCGTCCTCGTCCAGGGCATAGAAGGTCTGCTTGCCGACATCGATTCGGTACAGCGGCGGCATGGCCATGAACACGTGGCCCTGCTCCACCAGCGGGCGGAAATGCTTCAGGAACAGCGCGCACAACAGCGTGGCGATGTGGGCGCCGTCGGAATCGGCGTCCGCGAGGATGCAGATCTTGCCGTAGCGCAGCCCCTCCAGGCTCTGCGTCCCCGGATCCACGCCCAGCGCCACAGCGATGTCGTGGATCTCCTGCGAGGCCAGCACCTGGTCGGGCTCCACTTCCCAGGCGTTCAGGATCTTGCCGCGCAGCGGCATGATCGCCTGAAAATCACGGTCGCGCGCCTGCTTGGCGGAGCCGCCGGCGGAGTCGCCCTCCACCAGGAACAGCTCGGTGCGCGCCAGCTCCTGGCTGGCGCAGTCGGCCAGCTTGCCCGGCAGAGTCGGGCCCTGGGTCACCTTCTTGCGTACCACCTTGCGCCCGGCGCGGCTGCGTTTCTGCGCGTTCTGGATCGCCAGCTCGGCGATGCGCTCGCCCTGCTGCGGGTGCTGGTTGAGCCACAGACTGAAGGCGTCCTTGACCACCCCGGAGATGAACGGCGCGGCCTGGCGCGAGGACAGCCGTTCCTTGGTCTGCCCGGCGAACTGCGGGTCCTGCATCTTGAACGACAGCACGCTGGAGACCCGTTCCCACACGTCCTCCGGCGCCAGCTTGATTCCGCGCGGGATAAGATTGCGGAACTCGCAGAACTCGCGCACCGCATCGGTCAGCCCGGTGCGCAGGCCGTTCACGTGGGTGCCGCCCTGGGTCGTGGGGATCAGGTTCACGTAGCTCTCGGACACCACCTCGCCGCCTTCCGGCAGCCAGGTCACCGCCCAGTCCACCGCCTCGCTGTGGCCGGAGACCGACCCCATGAACGGTTCTTCCGGCAGGCGTTCCAGCCCCTCCAGGGCCTCCACCAGGTAGTCGCGCAGACCGGCCTGATAGCACCACTCGCAGGCCTCGCCGGTGGTCTCGTCGCGAAACGTCACGGTCAGGCCCGGGCACAGCACCGCCTTGGCGCGCAGGATGTGTTTGAGCCGCGGCACCGAGAATTTCGCCGAGTCGAAGTACTGCGCATCCGGCCAGAAATGCAGCGTGGTGCCGGTATTGCGCTTGCCGACCTCGCCGACAGCCTCCAGGTCCTGCAGCTTGTGCCCGCCGGCGAAGGCCATCTGCCAGCGCCGGCCATCGCGCCGGATGTCCACGTCCAGGCGCTCGGACAGCGCGTTGACCACCGATACCCCGACCCCGTGCAGCCCGCCGGAGAACTGATAGCTCTTGTCGGAAAACTTCCCGCCGGCATGCAGCGTGGACAGGATCACCTCGACCCCCGGGCGGTTCTCGCGCGGGTGCAGGTCCACCGGCATGCCGCGCCCGTCATCGGTGACGGAGACCGAGTCGTCCTTGTGCAGGACCACGTCGATACGGCTGGCGTAGCCGCTGACCGCCTCGTCCACCGAGTTGTCGATGACCTCCTGGGCGAGATGATTGGGCCGCGCGGTGTCGGTGTACATCCCCGGGCGCTTGCGCACCGGGTCCAGGCCCTCGAGGACTTCGATGTCGGATGCGGAATAGCTCACTCAGGAACCCCTTTGTTGATCGTGCCCTTTGCCGGCCCCGTCCTGCTGAACAGCACTCCCCGGACGGAACCCGCGGCCCCGCGCGCCGCGCAGTGCGCAGCGTACCAGAGCTCGCGGGGGCGGGGCTGCTTGCAATCGCGGGGACGATCCCAACAATGCACCGCATATCCCGTATTCCGATCTTTCAGGAGGTTTCCGATGACCGAAGCCGAAAACGCCACCGGCGATGCCATTCTCGACGTCACCCGCGACAGCTTCCAGCAGGCGGTGCTGGACGAATCGCACCGGCGTCCGGTGCTGGTCGACTTCTGGGCCGCCTGGTGCGGACCCTGCAAACAGCTGATGCCGCTGCTGCAGAAGATCGCCGAGGATTACGGCGGCGCGTTCCGCCTGGCCAAGGTCAACAGCGACGAGAACCAGGAGCTGGCCGGGCAGTACGGGGTGCGCAGCCTGCCCACCATCATGTGCTTCCGTCACGGCGAGGTGGTGGATCAGCAGATGGGGGTGCAGCCGGAATCCGCCATCCGCGAGATGATCGATCGCCACGTCGAGCGTCCCTCCGACACCCATCGCCAGCAGGCCCTGGCCGCCCTGCAGGCCGGGGACGCGGCTGGCGCCGTACACGCGCTGGAACAGGGCGTGGCCGTGGACCCGGGCAACAAGGACCTGCGCGCCGAGCTGGCCCGCGCGCAGATCCGCGCCGGCGACACCACGGCCGCCCGCGCCACCCTGGAAACTGCGCTGGAGGCCTTCCCCGAAGACCCGGATCTGCGCATCGAACTGGCGCGCGCGCTGTCTCAGGCGGGTGACCCCGACGCCGCCGAGGCGCAGCTCAATCAGCTGCCGCTGAACCGCGCCGAGGATGATGCGGTGAAGACCCTGCGTGCCCACCTGCGGTTCTCCCGCCGGGCCGCCGGCGCCGACCCGCAGGCGCTGACCCGGGAGATGCAGCAGGGCGATCCGGCGCCGGAGACCCTGGAAACCCTGGCCGCGTATTCCATGCTGCACGGTCGCTACGAGGAGGCCCTGGGCCTGTACCTGGAGCTGATGAAGCAGCACCCGGACTACAAGGACAACGAGGGCGACAACGCCGGCAAGAAAGGGCTGCTGGCGGCCTTCGACGCCCTGGGCAACGACAACCCGCTGGTCAGCCAGTACCGCCGCAAGATGATGGCCGCGATGTACTGAACGCCCCCCGCCGGCGGGCACCCTGCCCCGCGGGAGCAGGGGGGAGCGGCCCGGGTCAGTCGGCGGTGGCGACCCGATCGCGGCCGGCGTTCTTGGCGGCGTAGAGGGCGTCGTCGGCCCGGCGCACCAGGCGCTGGTAGTCCGGGTGGCCGTCGTGACTGGCCAGTCCGATGCTCACGGTCAGCCCGAGCTGCTCGCCATGGGCACCCTGGAACGGCTCGGCACGGACCGCGGTGCGCAGTTTCTCGGCGATGCGTTCGGCATCGCGCGGGACCACGTCCACCAGCATCATCAGGAATTCCTCTCCGCCCATGCGGAAGAGGTAGTCGCCGGCCCGCGAGTTGCTGACCAGCAGCGTGGCGAACTGCTGCAGGATGCGGTCGCCGGTCTCGTGGCCATGTTCGTCATTGACCCGCTTGAAATAGTCGATATCCAGGGCCAGTACCGCGAAGGGGGCATGGGTCTGCTGTACGCCGGCGATATGCCGTCCCAGCACCACGGGCAGGAACTTGCGGTTCAGGGTCCGGGTCAGGACGTCGCGCCCGGACTCCAGTTCGTTGCTGCGTTCGAACAGCTGACCCAGATGGTAGTCGATGCTGCGGACCTGCTCGCGCACGTCACGCAGGTAATCCTGCCGCTGCCGGGCCTCGACGCAGACCAGCGAAGGCAGCAGGAACTCGTCGATGCGGGCGATGGCCTCCAGCACCCGCTCGGTTTCCGCGGCCCCGCCAAAGGCGTCCACTCCCTTGTGCCGGAACCACAGGCCGAACTCGGAGGCCGCCAGCCGCGGCAGCTGCTCGCCCGAGGCCCCCATGGCCAGATCGAACATCAGCCCGTTCTCCCAGTCCAGCAGGCAGGCCCGCTGGCGGTCTTTCTCGCTGGCGAGGTTCTCCGACACTGCAAACAGACGGTAGGCTTCCTCGGCGCGGGCGTTGCGCTCATGCGAGCGTGAATAGGCTTGGCTCATCAGCTCCATCGCCATGTCGATGCTGTCGGAGACGTGACGCGCCGCCTGCAGCCGCATCACGTGTCCCATGCCGGCGTCCAGATCCAGCAGGGTCAGGAACTGCTCCTTCACGCAACGCGCGCCGCGCATGACCAGATGGATCGGGATGGAGATGCGCGCGTGGATGTCGCCCACGTGGGCCTGCCGCGCGGCCTGTTCCTCCACGTCACTGTCGCTCTCTACGGAGAAGATCCCGCGGATCCATTCCTGCAGCGAGGCGTTCAGCCGCGAGTTGACGTCTTCGTGGTCGAGGAACACGCAGGCATCCGGGTCCGCCAGCATCTCGGCGTAGAATCGTTCCGCCAGCATGGCCCGGTGCTGCTCCGCGAGCTCGCGCACGCGGTCGCGCACCGGCCCGGGACAGCGCTCAAGCCGTCGCTGCCACTCCTCGACCAGCTGCGGCTGCACTGCAGCCCGCCCGGACCCTCCGTCTGCCATCTTGCACTCCCTGTATCATGGCGCGCACCGGCATCACCGCCGGTCGCAGGCGGCCATTTGAACGCCCGGCGTGGCAGGCGTCAACGCAGGCAGGGCACGAGGATTTACATTGCGCGGCGTTAACCTACACTCCGGACGATCAGGCGCGACGAGGAAACGCGGATGAATCGCTACGGCGGATGCAGGGGCGCGGCCCTGCTGCTCGGTCTGCTGGTGCTGTTGCCGGCCCTGCCGGCCATGGCCGGGCAGGCCTTCGTGAACATCGGCACCGGCGGGGTCACCGGGGTGTACTACCCCGCCGGCCAGCACCTGTGCCGGCTGTTCAATGCGGCGCGCGACAAACACGGCATGCGCTGCACCGCCGAAAGCACCGGCGGCTCGGTGTTCAACCTGAACATGATCCGTTCGGGCGACATGGACTTCGGCGTGGCCCAGTCGGACCTGCAGCACCACGCCTACCACGGCAGCGGACGCTTCGAGGCCTTCGGCCCGGCGCGTCACCTGCGGGCGATGTTCAGCCTGCACCCCGAACCGCTGACCCTGGTGGTGCACCCGGATTCCGGCATCGAGAGCCTGGATGACCTGCGCGGCCAGCGGGTGAATATCGGCAACCCCGGTTCGGGTCAGCGCGCGATGATGGAAGAACTGCTGGACGAACTCGGCTGGGACCACGACACCTTCGCCCGGGTCGCCGAACTGCCCTCGCGCGAACAGGCCCAGGCGCTGTGCGACAACCGCGTGGATGCCTTCGTGTTCTCGGTCGGACACCCCTCGGCCGCGATTCAGGAACCCATCGCCACCTGCAACGCCCGGCTGGTCTCGCTGGAGGGCGAAGCCATCGACCGCCTGGTAAACGAAACCCCGTATTACATGGCCGCCGAGATCCCGGCCCGGACCTATCCCGGACAGGAAGACACCATCCGTACCTATGGCGTGGGCGCGACCCTGGTCACCTCGGAGCGCACCAGCAACGAGGCCGCCTACGCCCTGACCCGCGCGGTGTTCGAGAACTTCGATACCTTCCGCGGTCTGCACCCGGCGTTCGCGGGACTGGAGCGCGAGGCGATGGTGGACGAAGGCCTGTCCGCGCCGCTGCATCCGGGGGCGCGGCGCTATTTCCGCGAGGCAGGATGGATCCATGACTGAGCCCGAACGCACACCCCCGCAATCCGCCGCCCCGCAGGAGATCGAGACCGGAGCGCGCCATCCCGGCACCGCGACGCGCGGCCTGATCTTCGTGGTCGCAGTCGCATGGTCGCTGTTCCAGCTATGGATCGCCTCGCCGCTGCCGGACGCGCTGGACTGGTTTACGGTGTCGGACACCGATGCCCGGGCGGTGCACCTCGCGTTCGCGGTGTTCCTCGCCTTCCTGCTGTTCCCGGCCTTCCGGCCGACCGCGCGGCGCACCCTGCCGACGCGCGCCTTCGGTATTGCCTATGGCCTTGGCGGGCTCGCCCTGCTGGCACTGGGCGCGTGGCAGGTCGCCGGGCTGGAGCGCCTGGGCGAGGTGTATGCCGCGCTGGGCGCAGCCCTGCTGCTGGTGGCCTGGCCGCTGCTGCGCGGGCGCGATCCGCTGGACCGGGTCCCGGCGTTCGACTGGCTCTATGCCGCGGTCGCCGCATTCAGCGCGCTGTATCTGTACCTGTTCCACGAGACTCTCGCGGACCGCGCCGGCGCACCCACCGAAGTCGATCTGATCGTCGCGGGGATCGGCCTGATCCTGCTGCTGGAGGCCGCCCGGCGGGTGCTGGGGCCGGCGCTGACCATCATCGCGGCGATCTTCCTGTTCTACACCTTCGCCGGGCCGCTGATGCCCGACCTGATCGCCCACCGCGGCGCCAGCTACCCGCGCGCGATGGCTCAGCAGTGGCTGTCCAACGAGGGCGTGTTCGGGATCGCGCTGGGGGTCTCCACCAGCTTCGTGTTCCTGTTCGTGCTGTTCGGGGCTTTGCTGGAACGCGCCGGCGCCGGCGACTACTTCATCCGCGTGGCCTTCGCCCTGCTCGGGCATCTGCGCGGCGGCCCGGCCAAGGCGGCGGTGGTGGCCTCGGGCATGACCGGGCTGGTCTCGGGCTCTTCCATCGCCAACACCGTGACCACCGGCACCTTCACCGTGCCGCTGATGAAGCGCGTCGGCTTCCCCGCGCACAAGGCCGGGGCGGTGGAAGTCGCCAGCTCGGTCAACGGCCAGCTGATGCCGCCGGTCATGGGCGCGGCCGCGTTCCTGATGGTCGAATACGTGGGCATCTCCTACGTGGAGGTGCTCAAGCACGCCATCCTGCCGGCCCTGATCGCCTACATCGCGCTGCTCTACATCGTGCATCTGGAGGCCTGCAAGGGCGGCATGGAGGGCCTGCAGCGCGCGGTCGGCGGCACCCTGCGCGGACGCCTGATCGCGTTCGGCCTGACCCTGACCAGCCTGATCATCCTCGCCGCTGCGGTGTACTGGGGGCTCGGCTGGATCAAGGACGTGGCGGGCGAGCGCGCGGCCTGGATCATCGCCGGACTGCTGTTCGCGGCCTACCTGATCCTGCTGTGGATCGCCGCGCGCGAGCCCGATCCCGATCCGCTGGATACCGACCGCCCGCTGCCACGCATCGGCCCCACGGTGCTGGCGGGCATGCATTTCATCCTGCCGCTGGTGGTGCTGGTCTGGGCTCTGGTGGTGGAGCGCCTGTCCCCCGGCCTGGCCGCGTTCTGGGCGGCGGCCTTCATGATCTTCATCGTACTGACCCAGCGGCCGCTGGTGGCCCTGTTCCGCCGCAGCGGCGGCCTGCTGCAGGCCACCTGGGCCGGAATCTGGGAACTGTTCAACGGGTTCGCCACCGGCGCGCGCAACATGATCGGGATCGGGGTGGCCACGGCGGCGGCCGGAATCATCGTCGGCACGGTGGCGATGACCGGGCTCGGGCTGGTGCTGACCGACGTGGTCGACACCCTGTCCGGCGGCAACCTGCTGCTGGTCCTGCTGCTGACCGCGCTGATCAGCCTGATCCTCGGCCTGGGCCTGCCGACCACGGCCAACTACATCGTGGTGGCCACGCTGATGGCCCCGATCGTGGTCGAACTGGGCGCCCAGAACGACGTCCTGATCCCGCTGATCGCGGCCCATCTGTTCGTCTTTTACTTCGGCATCATGGCCGATGTCACCCCGCCGGTCGGCCTCGCCTCGTTCGCCGGCGCGGCCGTCGCGAAGGCGGACCCGGTGCGCACCGGCCTCCAGGCCTTCGCCTACAGCCTGCGTACCGTGGCCCTGCCGTTCTTCTTCATCTTCAACAGCCAGCTGCTGCTGATCGGGGTGGACAACGTGTTCCAGCTGGCGCTGGTGTTCTTCGGCTCGCTGGCGGGGATCCTGGCGTTCACCGCGGCCACCCAGGGCTGGTTCCTGACCCGCAGCCGCTACTGGGAGTCCGCCCTGCTGCTGGTGGTGGCCTTCACCCTGCTCGCACCCACCGTGCTGATGGACCGCATCGCGCCGCCCCATGTCAGCGAGGACCCGGCGACCCTGACCGAGGTAGTGGACGCAGCCCCGGAGGGGGCGAACCTTCGCCTGCGGGCCACCGGCCTGGATCTGGAGGGACGCGAGGTCACCCGCACGGTGATGTTCCCCCTGAGCGAGCGCCGTGACGACCCGCTGGAGCGCCTGTCGGAGGCCGGTCTGGACGTGGATCCGGAGGAAAGAACGCGCATCCGCACGGTTGCTTTCGGCAGTCCCGCCGCCCGCGTAGGCTTGGAAGGTGGCTGGGAGATCACCGCGGTGCTGGTGCCCACCGACCGGCCGAGCCCGTACTGGTTCTATCTGCCGGCGCTGGCCCTGGGGCTGGTGGTGGTGTGGAACCAGCGGCGGCGCGATCCGCCTGCGGGGCCCGGCCCGGCAACGGCGGCGCCGACGCTCCCGGCCTGAACCGCGCGGGGCCGCCCCCGACCGGCCGGATGCCGAACGCACCCGCGCGCCGCCACCCGAAACCCGCGGGAGACCGATGTCCGAGACCGCCGACTACAGCCAGGAACTCGCCCGCGCGGTACGCGAGGCCGCCGATGGCGGCCGCCGGCTGTGGATCGCCGGGGGCGGGACCCGGTCGACGATCGCCCGCCCCGACCCCCTGCCGGGTGACGTCGAGTCCCTCGATGTGACCGCACACCGCGGCATCACCCATCTCGCCCCCAGCGAGCTGGTGGTCAGTGTGCGGGCCGGCACCCCGCTGGCCGAACTGCAGGCCGAGCTGGCGGCGGTGGGCATGATGCTGCCGTTCGAGCCGGGGGATCCCGGGCCGGGCGCCACCGTGGGGGGCATGGTGGCCACCGGACTGTCGGGTCCGCGCCGGCCGTGGACCGCCAGCCTGCGCGATGCCGTACTGGGCACCCGCGTGATCAACGGCTCCGGCGAGATCCTGCGCTTCGGCGGCGAAGTCATGAAGAACGTCGCCGGCTTCGACGTCTCGCGCCTGATGGCCGGCAGCCTGGGCGGCCTCGGGGTCCTGCTGGAGGTCAGTTTCAAGCTCCTGCCGCGCCCCACGCACGAGCTCACCCTGCAGCGGAACCTGGACGCCGCCGGCTTCATCGACGCCTGTCGCGAGCTCGGCCGTACGGCCCTGCCCCTTTCCGGGCTGGCGTGGAACGACGGCCGCATGTACCTGCGTCTGAGCGGCGGGGAACAGGCGGTCACGGAAGCCGCCGAGCGCCTGGGGGATGCCCCGGCCGCGGATGGCGAAGGCTTCTGGAGCGGTCTGCGCGACCATCGCGCGGAACCCTTCACGCGCGAACCCGCGCCCGGCGAGCGCCTGTGGCGCATCGTCGTGCCCCCGGCCACGCCCCCGCCGGAACTGCCCGGCGAGTGGCTGCTGAACTGGGGCGGCGGGGAGCGCTGGCTGTGCAGCGAGGCCGACCCGGCGCGGGTGCGCACGGCGGTGGAGGCCGCCGGCGGACATGCCCGCATCTGGCACGGGGACCCGGCCGGTGCACCGCGCCTGCATCCGCGCGGCACCGCCCTGGAGGGGCTGGAGGCCCGGGTGCGACAGTCCATGGACCCCGAAGGCATGTTCCACAGTCCGCTGCTGCCCGGCTCCCCGGCCCGCGCCACCGGTACCTGAAGCGAGCACTCCCATGGACACCCGTATCCACGAACGCTACGCCGACGACCCGGCCGCCCGCATCGCCGCACAGGCCCTGCGCAACTGCGTCCACTGCGGTTTCTGCAACGCGACCTGCCCCACCTACCAGGAACTGGGCGACGAGCTGGACGGGCCGCGCGGGCGCATCTACCTGATCAAGCAGGTACTGGAACAGGGCGAGGCCGATGCGGCCACCGGGCGCCACCTGGATCGCTGCCTGACCTGCCTCAACTGCATGACCACCTGTCCCTCCGGGGTCAACTACGCGCATCTGGTGGAATTCGGCCGCGAGGCGGTGGAACGCGACGTCCCGCGCGGCTGGCGCGAACGTCTGCTCCGCGCCATGCTCAAGCGCACGCTCCCCGCCGGGTGGCCGTTCCGCCTCGCCCTGGGTGCCGGGCGCCTGGCCCGACCGCTGCTGCGCGGCGAGCTGCGGGCCAAGGTGCCAGCCGCCCATCCGGCCCCGCCGAGCCCCGCCGCACCTGCCGGCGACCCGGTGCTGCAGGGCGGGGCCGTACCCTTCGAACACGGCCGCGTGCTGCTGCTGGCCGGCTGCGTGCACGATGCCATCGACGCGCGCATCAACGCGGCGTTCGAGCGCCTGATGGCCGCGCGCGGCATCGCGGTGGAACGGGTCTCCGCCGCGCGCTGCTGCGGCGCGGTGGAACATCACCTGAGCGACGGCGAACGCACCCGTGCGCGGCTGCGCGCCAATCTCGACGCCTGGGCGCCGGCACTGGAGCAGGGGGTGGACGCGGTGGTCTCCACCGCCAGCGGCTGTGGTGCGATGCTGCGCGACTACGCCCACCTGCTGGAGGGTGACGACGAATACCGGGAGCGGGCGCGCGAATTCACCGCGCTGGTGCGCGACCCGGCCGAACTGTTCGACGCCGACACCGTCCGTGCGCTGGGGATCGAGGTCACCGGCGAGGACCGCCGGATCGCGTGGCACGCCCCCTGCACCCTGCAGCACGGCCAGGGCCTGGCCGGACGCGTGGAGCCGCTGCTGCAGGCCGCGGGCTGCGAGGTCCTGCCGGTCGCCGAGGGCCACCTGTGCTGCGGCTCGGCCGGCACCTATTCCATCACGCAGCCGGCCATGGCGCGGCAGCTGCGCGACCGCAAGCTGGGGAACCTGGAGGCCGCGGCCCCGGCGCGCATCGTGTCGGCCAACATCGGCTGCCTGAGTCACCTGCAGTCGGGCACCGAACGCGGGGTGGAACACTGGCTGAGCCTGCTGGACCGCCACCGCCGGGAAGGGTGACCATGAACCGGCGCGGGGAACTCCCGCCGCGCGGTGGGGGCGCTTGCCCGCACCCCGGGCGGGGCCTACATTCGCGCCATCCGATTTCCCGAGTACAGCAGAAGGTTAAACGATGACCGCTTCTTCCTTTCTTCCGCCGCAACGCACCCTGATGGGGCCCGGCCCCTCCGACGTGAACCCGCGCGTGCTGAGCGCGATGAGTCGCCCGATCATCGGCCACCTGGACCCGGTGTTCGTCCGCATGATGGAAGAGATGAAGGGCCTGCTGCAGTACGCCTTCCAGACCGAAAACGCGCTGACCCTGCCGGTCTCCGCCCCCGGCTCGGCCGGCATGGAGACCTGTTTCGTGAACCTCGTCGAACCGGGGGACAAGGTCATCGTCTGCATCAACGGGGTGTTCGGCACCCGCATGAAGGAGAACGTCGAGCGCTGCGGCGGCACCGTCGTGGTGGTGGAAGACGACTGGGGCGCCCCGGTCTCCCCGGACAAGGTCGCCGACGCACTGAAGGGCAACCCGGACGCGAAGATCCTGGCCTTCGTGCATGCCGAAACCTCCACCGGCGCCTGCTCCGATGTCGAGACCCTGTGCCGGCTGGCCCGCGAGCACGACTGCCTGACCATCGTGGACGCCGTCACCAGCCTCGGTGGCAGCCCGCTGAAGGTCGACGAGTGGGGCGTGGATGCCATCTACTCCGGCAGCCAGAAGTGCCTGTCCTGCACCCCCGGCCTGTCGCCGGTCAGCTTCAGCCAGCGCGCGGTGAACCGCATCCAGGCGCGCAGCCACAAGGTGCAGAGCTGGTTCCTCGACCTGAATCTGGTCATGGGCTACTGGGGTGGCGGCGGCAAGCGGGCCTATCACCACACCGCGCCGATCAACGCCCTGTACGCCCTGCACGAATCACTGGTGATCCTGCAGGAAGAAGGCCTGGAGAACAGCTGGGCGCGGCACTGCCGTCACCACGACGCCCTGCGCGCCGGCCTGGAGGCGATGGGCCTCGAATTCCTGGTGGCCGAGGAACACCGCCTGCCGCAGCTCAATTCCGTCCATGTCCCCGAGGGTGTGGACGAAGCGGCGGTGCGTAGCGAACTGCTGGAACGCTACGGCCTGGAGATCGGCGCCGGCCTGGGGCCGTACGCCGGCAAGGTCTGGCGCATCGGCCTGATGGGCTACGGCGCGAACGAACGCAACGTGCTGACCTGCCTGTCCGCTCTGGAGGCGGTACTGGCGGATCGTGGCGTGGTGGAACCCGGCCGGGCGATGGCGGCGGCGCGTGCGGCCTATGCCCGCATGGATGCCGCCGGCAGCACCGGCTGAACAAACGACCCGAGGAGGCTTTGATGACCCTGAGCGAACTGCTGAACTACCTGGATCGGCACATGGACACGGAATTCCTGGACGGCGATGCCGCCGGCACCCTGGCAAAGGCCCGCAACGGCGAACACAAGGACCCGATCGTGGCCGAAATCCTCACCGCGCTGATGGACGGGGCCGGTGCCGACGGCCCCGACACCACGCTGGAGCGTGCCGAGGCGGTCAAGTCGATCGGCCCGGTGCGCCTGAAGTACATGGCCGACGATGCCCCGGTGGAGGGTTTCCGCCTGGTGGAGAAGACCATCACCACCATCGACGCCGCCTACAACGAGGAGGCCCTCGCCGCCCGCGGCTGACCGGGATCGACCCGCCGCTCAGGTAATCCGCCGGAGCATCCCGCGCCGGCGGAACACCCGGGCGAATACCCGCCCGGTGTGGTACCAGTGCAGCAGCCAGGCCTCGCGCCACAGTACCGCCCCCCGGGCAGCATGACGACCGGGCTCCGCGGGGCACGGCTGCAGGTGCAGCCCCAGCCCGCGCGCAATCGCCAGCGCCCGGGCCAGGTGATAGCGGCTGGTCACCAGCACCGCCGGCGGGGCCTCGCCGCCGGCGGTCTCCTCGTGCAGCAGATCGCGCGCATGCCGCAGGTTCTCCAGGGTATGCGTGGAGCGGTCCTCGATGCGGATACGCGCGTTCGCGACGCCCCGTTCACGCAGGAACGCCGCCCCGGCCGCGGCCTCGCTGGGCCCCTGCGCCGAAGTCTGCCCGCCCAGCACCAGCACCCGCGCCTGCGGATGCCGGCGCAGCAGCCGCAGCGCCCGCAGCAGCCGCAGGTGGTACCCGGGGGCCGGATGCCCCTCTTCCAGCTGCATCCCCGCCACCAGCACGGTCTCCACCGCCCGCGGCCGGCAGGGTGCATGCGCGGTGCGGCGCACGCCGTGCCACGCCAGCAGCAGGCTGACCCCGAGGGTCGCCAGGATCACGACCTGCGACAGCGCGAACATCGCCAGCCCGTCCGCACCCACGCGCCCCAGGGTTACCCGGCGATGCTGCGCCAATGTGACCTCCATGATCAGGATGAGAATAATCGGCATCCGGGCCTTGCCGAAGGCTGACACAACCCGGCGCCGGAGTAACACCTTCGTTTGAAGGGTACCAAGCCCGGGGTCTTACCGGTATCATCGCCCCCGACCAGGGACATCAGGGGGAAGTTATGGGGGCGCAGACGGCATTCGAGCAGGAAGTCGCCCGATTGATCGTGGACAGCCTGAACCTCGAGGAAACGGCGCCGGAAGACATCGAGCCGGAGGCCCCGCTGTTCCGCGAGGGTCTGGGGCTGGATTCCATCGATGCCCTCGAGCTGGCTCTGGCGATCGGTCGCGCGTATGGCGTGCAGATCCGTTCCGATGACGAGGACAACCTGCGGATCTTCGCGTCCCTGCGTGCGCTGAGTGAACATATCGAGGCGAACCGGACGTCCTCGTGACGGCAAGGCTGGCCGCGGCGGTTGCGCTGGCCTACCCGGTTTCGGTGATCGCCGGGCAATGGATCGAGCTGCAGCCGCTGCCGCTGGCCCTGCTGACGCTGCTGGTGTTTCTCGCCGTCGCCTCGTCCCTGCGCCCGCGGGCACGAG
This sequence comes from Thioalkalivibrio sp. ALE19, assembly GCF_000428605.1. Classification (NCBI taxonomy): domain Bacteria; kingdom Pseudomonadati; phylum Pseudomonadota; class Gammaproteobacteria; order Chromatiales; family Ectothiorhodospiraceae; genus Thioalkalivibrio; species Thioalkalivibrio sp. ALE19. The sequence goes on along the minus strand of NZ_AUAG01000023.1, from coordinate 45,300 downwards.
TACTGCTGGGCACGGGCCTGCTGGCGGCGCTGGCGCTGTTCGGCCTGACCCCGGCCGGCGAGTGGCTGATCCACGCGGTGCCGGTGCTGGTCCCGGGCCTGATCGCGGCGCTGTTCGCGCGCTCGCTGCGGTCCGGTTCCACGCCACTGATCACGCGGTATGCCCTGGAAATGGGGGCCTCGGACAGCCCCGCGGTTCATCGCTATACCCGGGTGATGACCGCCATCTGGGCCAGCACCTGCGCCCTGCTGGCGGTGGTCTCGGCCGGTCTGTCGCTGTTCGCGCCGGCGACCGTATGGGCGGTCGTGGCCAACGGCCTGAACTATCTTCTGCTGGGAGTCCTGTTCATGCTGGAATATCCGCTGCGTGCCCGTTTCCTGCCGGATGAACCCCGCGAAGGCTTTGTTGCCTATCTGATGCAGCTGGCGCGGGCCGACCATCGACGGATCCTGAGGCAGCCATGAGCGAAGCCGCTCCCCTCGCCTGCCCGCTGCTCGCGGACGCCGACACGCCACTGGCCCGGATCGGCGGACACCCGGTGTCGCGCGCCGCCTGGCTGGCCGACGTCCGCGAGCTGGCCGCCCGCCTGCCCGAGGCGCCGGCGGCCTTCAACCTGTGCGAGGACCGTTACCGGTTCTCGGTCGCCTTCGGCGCCATCCTGCTGCGCGGACAGATGAACCTGCTGCCGCCGGCGCGCGGGCGCACGGTGCTGGGCGAGATCGCCCGTGGCTATCCCGAAGCGGTCGCACTGGTGGACTCCTGCGAGGAGGACTTCCCCCTGCACACCCTGGCGGTCACCGCGCGCGGCGACGCCGAGGGCGGGAACGACAACCGTCCCGCGGACATCCCGATGATCCCCCGGGATCGCACCGCGATCCTTGGTTTTTCGTCCGGCTCCACCGGGACGCCCACCGCCCATCCGCGACGCTGGGGCGACCTGGTCGCGGTCACCGAGCAGGCGCTGCAGCGCCTGGAGCTGGACCGCGGCCCCGGACATGCCCTGGTCGCCACCGTGCCGCCGCAGCACATGTACGGCCTGGAGTCCACGGTGCTCCCGGCCCTGCTGGGCCCCAATACCCTGCTCGCCGAACGTCCGTTCTACCCTGCCGACGTGCACGCGGCGCTGGAGCGCGAGACCCGTCCGGTGCTGATCTCCACGCCTTTCCACCTGGGGACCTGCCTGCGTTCCGGCCAGTCGGCACCTGCCGCGCCGCGACGCATCCTCTCCGCCACCGCACCGCTGGAAGCCAGCACCGCGAAAGAGCTCGAGGCGCACTTTGGCGCCCCGGTCAACGAGATCTACGGCTGCACCGAGGCCGGTGCCATCGCTTCCCGCCGCACGGTTCACGAAGACCACTGGACGCCGTACCCGGGGGTACGGGTGCGCGCCGACGGCGATGCCTCCGGTCTGGCCCTCGCGCATGGTCCGCAGCATCGCGAGCCGGTTCCGCTGCCGGACTGCATCGAGGTCGCGGATGACGGCCGTTTCCGCATGACCGGTCGCCTGGCCGACATGCTCAATATCGCCGGCAAGCGGGCCTCGCTGGTGGAGCTGAACCGTCATCTGCAAACCCTCCCCGGGGTGCGGGACGGGGTCTTCATCCCGCCCGCGGACAGCTCGGATGCCGCCGGGATCACCCGGCTGGCGGCGCTGGTGGTGGCCCCGGAGCTGAGCGAATCCGCGATCCTGGAGCAGCTCGCCGAGCGGCTTGACCCGGCGTTTCTTCCGCGCCCGCTGGTGCGGGTGGACCGCCTGCCGCGCTCGGCGACCGGCAAGCTGCCGCGCCAGGCCCTGCTGGACCTGCTCGCCTGCCACGGGGAGCCCGTCTGAAATGGCGGGCCTGACCAGCCGGCCGCGCCGCATCCCGGAGGACCATCCGGCCCTTCCGGGGCATTTCCCCGGCAACCCGGTGGTACCCGGCGTGATGATCCTGGAACAGGTCGCGGCGGCCGCGGAGGAGCTGGGCCTGACCGCTCCCGCGCGTTTTCCGCAGATCAAATTCGTGGCGCCGCTGCCTCCCGAGACCGCGTTCCGGGTGGAGATCGACGAACCCGGGCGCCGCGGGACCCGTGCCTTCCGCTGCATCCGTGACGACGGCTCCGATACGCTGCTGTGCGCGGGGCAGCTGGACCCCGAACCGCCGGCCGACCCGTCATGAGCGGGGACTGGCGCGCTCAGGAAGAACGCGGCAGTCCCCTCGCCCTGCGCATCATCCTGTGGGTCGCGCTGCGCATGGGACGCCCCGCCGGGCGCCTGCTGCTGTACCCCATTACCGCCTATTTCCTGCTGCTGGCACCGCGCGCCCGCCGCCACAGCCGGCAGTATCTGCGGCGGGTGCTGGGGCATCCGCCGCGCGTGCGCGATGTCGCCCGCCACCTGCACAGCTTCGCCGCGGTGATCCTGGATCGGGTGTTCCTGCTCGCCGGGCGCGAGCAGGCCCTGGATATCCGGGTGCACGGCGCCGACATCTTCCACCAGGCACTGGACTCCGGGGACGGCGCGATCCTGCTGGGGGCCCATCTGGGCAGTTTCGAGGCCCTGCGGGCCCTGGCCGTGGGCCATCACGACTTCCCCGTCCGGGTACTGATGGACGCCGACCACAACCAGGTCATCACCCGCCTGCTGGATTCGCTCAACCCCGAGGTCGCGCACAGCGTGATCCCGCTGGGGCGTACCGACACCCTGATCCGCGCCCGCGAGGCGGTGGAACGCGGCGAGATGGTGGGCATGCTGGGCGATCGGGTGGTGGAAAACGATCGCACGGTGGAGTGCGAATTTCTCGGCGACCGCGCGGTCTTCCCCATGGGCCCGATGCTGCTGGCGACGGTGCTGAAGGTGCCGGTGATCCTGTGTTTCGGACTCTATCGCGGCGGCAACCGCTACGATATCGTCTTCGAACACTTTGCCGACGCGATCGAGGCGCCGCGGGCACAACGCGACGCGGTGCTGCAGGACTGGACCTGCCACTATGCCCGGCGCCTGGAGGCCCATGTGCGGAACGCCCCGTGGAACTGGTTCAACTTCTATGATTTCTGGCATGACGACTGACCACCACCGCACCCGCGGGCCCGCCCGGCTTGCATGGCTGGCCCTGCTGCCCCTGCTGTGGCTGCCGCTGCCGGCCGCCGCGGACACCCTGGATGCGATCCTGGCGGCCCTGAGCCTCGACGCGCCCGCGGAGATGGCCTTTCGCGAAGTCCGCCAGGACCCGATGCTGCAGTCGGAGGACCGCCAGAGCGGCCGCATCGCCTTCGAGCCCCCGGATACCCTGATCCGCGAGACCGACGGCCGGCGCGGCGAGCACGTGCGCATTGAGGGCCGGGAGCTGACCCTGACCCGCGGCGATTCGGTGCGCGAGATCCGTCTGGACGACCAACCCGGGCTGGAGGCCTTCGCCGGGCTGTTCCGCAGCCTGCTGCAGGGCGACCGCGAGGCACTGGAAGCCGGCTTCGAGGTCGAACTGGACGGCGATCTCGAAGCCTGGGAACTGGAGCTGCGCCCGCGCGACCGCGCGCTGCGCCGGGCGATCATCGAGATCACCATTCGCGGCCGCGAAGGCGAGATCCGGCGCATGGACACCTGGGAATCCGGCAACCGCACCAGCCGCATGCATTTCGAAGCACCGGCATCCGGCGACCCGTCCAGCGAACGCGACTGACCACGCATGTCGTCCCTCCCCTCGCGTGCCGCGGTCACGCTGTGGCTGGCCGGTCTGCTGATCGCGGCCCTGGTCCTGGCCCTGCGCGGCGAGATGGCCACCGATCTCGGACGCTTCATGCCCGACCCCGGCGCCGAGGCCGGACTGCCGCTGGACGTCGACGGCGGACCGGGAGCCCGCCAGCTGTTGCTGGCCATCGAGGGCGGCGATGCCGCACGGCGCGCCGCGGCCTCCGACGGACTCGCCGACGCCCTGCGCGGGGACCCGGCGGTCGCCGGCGTCCACAACGGACGCGGCGATTTCGACCCCGAGGCGCTGGAGGCGATCCTCGACCTGCGCTACCTGCTGAGCCCGGCGGTCACCCCCGAGCGCTTCTCCCGGGAGCACCTGGACAGCGCGTTCGCCGAGCGCCGCGACGACCTCTCCAGCGCGGTGCCGGCGATGCCGCGCGAGCTGATCCCGCGCGACCCCACCGGCGAACTGCTGGAACTGGGCGAGCGCCTGCGCGACCCGTTCGGCGACGCGACCCGCGGCGAACACGGCGTATGGACCGACCCGGCCGGCGAGCGGGCCCTGCTGGTCGTGCGCATCGCGCCGGCGGCCGAAGGCCTGGAGGAGCAGACCGGGCTGCTGCAGCGCGTCGAACAGGAATTCGCGGCCCTGGAGGACGCCGACCTGCGCCTGCTGCAGGCCGGGCCGCCCGCGATCGCGGTGGAATCGCGCGAGCGCATCCGCGCCGAGGTCACCGCCTTCAGCCTGGCCGCCTCGCTGGCGCTGGCGGTGCTGCTGCTGGTGGTTTTCCGCCACCCCCATCCGGTGTGGCTGGCGGCGATCCCGCTGGGCAGCGGGATCCTCGCCGGCGCGGCCGTGGTCACGCTGGTCTTCGGCCATCTGCACGGGATCGCGCTGGCCTTCGGCATCACCGTGCTGGGGGTCGCACTGGACTACCCCCTGCATCTGTTCGCACACGCCGGCCGCCGGGCTGCCGCACGGGTCGCCGGGGAACTGTGGCCCGCACTGGTGCTGGGTGCCGGTTCCACCGCACTGGTTTACGCGCTGATGGCGGCGACCTCGTTCCCCGGCATGGCCCAGCTGGGCCTGTTCGTGCTGACCGGCATCCTGGTCGCCGCCGCGGTCACCCGCTGGGTCCTGCCGGCGCTGCTGCCACGCGGCGCACGCGAACGGGGCCTGCCGGAACCGCGACTGCCTCTGCCCTCGCTGCGGCCACGCGGACGGCGAGCGGGCCTCGGTCTGCTGCTGGTGGCGATACTCGCGGCGCTGGCCGTCCTGCTGAGCCGCGACCCCTTCCCGTGGAACGACCAGCTCACCGCGCTGAATCCGGTGCCGGAGGAGGCCATCGCCCTGGATCGCGAACTGCGCGACGCGCTGGGGCTGCCGGACGTGCGCCATCTGGTGCTGATCCGGGGGGAATCCGCCGACGCCGTGCTGCAGGCCGCGCACGCGCTGGACGAACCGCTGGAGGCGCTGCGCGACGCAGGGGCGATCACCGGTTTCGACCATCCCGCGCAGATCCTCCCGGATACCGCGACCCAGCGGGCGCGCCAGGCGGCCCTGCCCGAGCGCGACACCCTGGCCGAACACGTGGAACGGGCCGTGCGGGACCACGGCTTTCAGGCCGAGGCCTTCACGCCGTTTCTCGATGACGTGGAACGCAGTCGCAAGATGGACCCGGTGACTCCTGACCGCCTGCCCGACGGGCCGCTGCGCCAGGCGCTGGAACCGCTGTTGCTGGCCCCGGGCGAACATTCGGCGGCGGGCCATGAACGGGCCTGGATCGGACAGGTGCTGCTGCGCGGGCTGAGCGATGCCGGCGCCGTGAGCCAGGGCCTCGACGCCGGCGCCCCGGCCGACGGGGCGGAAATCGGGCTGGTCGACCTGCGCGCCACCACCGAGGCCATGGTCGCGGATTTTCGCACGGCGGCCCTGACCCGCCTGGCCCTGGCCGCGCTGGCGGTCACCGCCCTGCTGTGGCTGCTGACGCGCGATCCCGGGCGCAGCCTGCGCATCGTGACCGCGGTCGCCGCCGGTCTGCTGCTGACCACCGCCAGTCTGCTGCTGCTCGGGATCGAGCTGACCCTGTTCCACCTGATCGCATTGATGCTGGTGATCGGGCTGGGGCTGGACTACGCGGTATTCCTGGGCCGCCCGGGCGCCATGGAGCCGGACGAGGCCCGGCGCACCCGCCGTTCGGTGACCCTGTGCGCCCTGTCCACCGGTCTGGTGTTCGCCCTGCTGGCCCTGTCCAGCCTGCCGGTGCTGCGCGCCCTGGGTCTCACCGTGGCCCTGGGCGTGGTATTTTCCTACGTGGCGGCCCTGTTGCTGGCCCGTCCCGTGAACCCGTCCCCGACGCTCGAGGCCCCCGGCCCCGGGCCGGGGTTGTTGCGCTCGAGGATCAAACCGTCTCCATGAATGCCCTGGCCATTACCGCCCACACCCAGACCAGCGCCGCCGGCACCGGCAACGCCGCGGGCGCGGCCGCGCTGCGCGCGGGCCGCAGTGGCCTGCGGCGCTGCGACCTGCCCGACGTGGATCTGGAGACCTTCATCGGCCGCGTCCAGGGCCTGGAAGATCACCCGCTGGAGGGCGAGCTGGCGCCGTTCGACTGCCGCAACAACCGCCTGGCCGAACTCGCCCTGCAGCAGGACGGCTTCCTCGACGCGGTCGCCAGCGCGGTGCGGCGCCACGGCGCCGACCGGGTCGCGGTGCTGCTGGGCACCAGCACCTCGGGGATCGCGGCCACCGAGGAGGCCTATCGCCGGCGCGATCCTGAGACCGGCGCCCTGCCCCCCGACTACGACTACCGCCACACCCAGAACATGTATTCGCTGGCGGACTACGTGGCCACGCGCCTGGGTCTGAGCGGGCCGGCCATGGTGGTCTCCACCGCCTGCTCCTCCAGCGCCAAGGTGTTCGCCGATGCCTGGCGTCATCTGCGGGCGGGGGTCTGCGACGCGGCCATCGTCGGCGGGGTTGACTCGCTGTGCGGGATGACCCTGTACGGCTTCAACGCCCTGCAGCTGGTGGCGCCCGAGCCCTGCACCCCGCTGGACCGGCAAAGGCGCGGGATCTCCATCGGCGAGGCGGCGGGCTTCTTCCTGCTGGAACGCGAGGAGGATGCCCCGGCGGATGCCCCGCGCCTGACCGGCCACGGCGAATCCAGCGACGCCCACCACATGTCCGCGCCCCACCCGGAAGGCGCGGGCGCAGCGCGGGCCATGCGCGAGGCCCTGCAGTGCGCCGGATGTGCGGGCACCGACGTGGACTACGTGCTGATGCACGCCACCGCGACCCCCGCCAACGACCGCTCGGAGGCCCGCGCGCTGGCCGACGTCCTCGGCCCGCAGGCGCGCTGTGCCGGCACCAAGGGCCTGACCGGACACACCCTGGGCGCGGCCGGCGCGGTGGGCGCCGCCCAGGCCCTGGCCAGTCTGGGCGGCGGCTTCGTGCCCGGCACCGCCGGACTGACCGACCCGGACCCCGAACTGGGTCTGGATGCGCGCGCGGCCAGCGAAGAACGCCCGGTGCGCCGGGTGCTGCTCAACGCCTTCGGTTTCGGGGGCAACAACTGCTCACTGCTGCTGGAGGCCCCGTGCTGAATCCCGTCGGCATCCACGCGGTCGGGCTGATCGGGCCCGGGCTGGCGGATTTCCCGTCGGCACGCGAGATCCTCGCCGGGCGCGAGGAGCACCTGTACGCACCGGTGCAGATCCCGCCCACCAGCCTGCTGCCCGCCAACGAGCGTCGGCGTACCACGCAGACCATCCGCCTGGCCCTGCATGCGGCCGAGGAGGCCAGCGAGGGCGGCGACCGCGCGTCCATGCGCAGCGTGTTCGCCTCCTCCAGTGGCGACATGGACATCATCGACCGCATCTGCGAGACCCTGACCCAGCCGGACCCGGCGGTCTCGCCCATGCAGTTCCACAACTCGGTGCACAATGCCCCGGCCGGCAACTGGTCCATCGCCACCCGCAACCCGGCCCCGGCCACCGCCCTGTCCGGCTTTACCGGCACGGTGGCCGCCGGCCTGCTGGAGGCGGTGACCCTGCAACTGGCCGAGGGGGGCGAAGTCCTGCTGGTCTGTTATGACGTGGCCTCGATGGAGCGGTTCCGCGAGGTCCGCCCGGTGCACGAGCACTTCGCCTTTGGCCTGCGCCTGGGCCCGGTCGCCGGCGCCCCCTGGCGCCTGCGCCTGGAACCCCGGCCGCAGGCTGCGGAGACCCGCTGCCGAGCGGATGCACTGGAGGCCCTGCGCGACACCAACCCGGCCGCCCGCGGCCTGCCCCTGCTTGAGCGCCTGGCCGGCGCGCATGCGCAGGAGGTCGTGCTGGAGGCACCCGCCGGACGTTCGCTGGCCGTGCACGTGGAAGAGTCCACGGAGGATACCCCATGACGCTGGATGCGAACGCCATTCGCGAGCGCCTGCCGCATGCCGGCGCGATGAGCCTGCTGGACGAGGTCGTCGCCCATGATGCCGACGCCATCCACTGCCGCGCCCGTTCGCACCGCGATCCGGACAATCCGCTGCGTGGCACAAGCGGGCTGCACGCCCTGGCGGCACTGGAATACGGCGCCCAGGCGATGGCCGTGCACGGCAGCCTGGGCGCGACGGACGCCGCGGCGCCGCGGGCCGGCTATCTGGCCGCGGTGCGCGACCTGCGCATCCACGCGCGGCGCCTGGACACCATCGAAACCGCACTGGACATCCACGCCGAGCGGGTGATGGCCGACGCCCGCAGCTCGATCTACGATCTCGCCGTGGAAGCCGCCGGCGAACCGCTGCTGGCGGCCCGCGCCACGGTCATCCTGGAACCCGGAGAAACCCCATGACGCGACGCGCACTCGTCACCGGCGGCAGCGGCGCCATCGGCGCGGCCATCGCCCGGGATCTCGCCGCCGCCGGCTGCGAGGTCTTCGTCCATGCCAACCGCAACACCGCGGCCGCCTCGAACGTCGTCGAAGAAATCCGCGCCGACGGCGGCCGGGCCGAGGTGCTGGGCTTCGACATCACCGACGCCGAGGCCACCCGCGCGGCACTGGAGGCCGAAATCGAACGCGGCCCGTTCCAGATCCTGGTGCACAACGCCGGGGTCCACGACGATGCCCCGCTGGCGGGCATGACGCCGGAACAGTGGCGCCGGCCACTGGAGGTCTCGCTGCACGGCTTCTACAACGTGGTGCAGCCGGCGCTGCTGCCGATGATCACCACCCGCTGGGGCCGGGTCATCGCCGTCACCTCGGTGGCCGGGGTCACCGGGAACCGCGGCCAGGCCAACTACGCCGCGGCCAAGGCCGGCCTGCACGGGGCGATCAAGTCGCTGGCTCAGGAGGTCGCGAGTCGCGGCATCACCGCCAACGCGGTCGCGCCCGGGATCGTCGAGAGCCCGATGAGCGAATCCGCATTCGATGCCGACACCATCCGCCGCATGGTGCCCATGCGCCGTGCCGGCGAGCCCGCCGAGGTCGCCGGGCTGGTGGGCTATCTCGCCTCCGAGGCCGCCGGCTACGTCTCCGGGCAGGTCATCGGCATCAACGGCGCCCTGGCCTGATGCCCCGGACCCCGCAACCATGAACGACCCCGTCGTCTTCGCCGTGATCCCGGCCCACAACGAGGCCGCGACCATCGAGGCGGTGGCCGCCGCCGCGCGGGCGCAGGTCGACCGGGTACTGGTGGTGGACGACGGTTCCGCCGACGACACCGCCACCCTGGCGGCCACCCATGCCGAGGTCCTGCGCCTGGAACCCAATCGCGGCAAGGCCGGTGCCCTGTGGGCCGGGATGCAGCAGGCGGTGTCCGCAGGCGCCGACGCGGTGGTCACCCTGGACGGCGACGGCCAGCACGACGCCACGGAAATCCCGGCGCTGATCGCCGCGTGGCGGGAACAACCCCGACACCTGATCCTCGGCGCCCGGCTCAAGGAGCGCGAACGCACACCGCCGCTGCGCCTGTTCGGCAACCGGGTCGCGGATTTCTGGATCGGCTGGGCTTCGGCGCAGCCGCTACGCGATTCGCAGTCGGGCTTTCGCCTGTACCCCGCCGATCTGCTGCGGCAGATGCGCATCCCCCACGGGCGCAGCCGTTCGTTCGTGTTCGAGAGCGAGGCGCTGATCGCGGCCGAACGGCACGGCTTTCCGGCACGTCTGGTGCCGGTACGCTGCATCTATCCCGAGGATCGCCGCCCCAGCCATTTCCGGCCGGCGGCCGACACCCTGCGCATCATCTTCATGGTCGCCGGTCACCTGCTGCGTCGCGGAATGCGCCCGCTCGGGCTGTGGCGCTCGCTGCGCCGGCCGGAGGTGGCGCCGACCGTGGAAAACAGCTGACCGGAACTCTACACTCGGGTGTCGTTGCGTCGCACACCGGAGAACTGGAGGGAACCGCACCATGCACTACAAGACCCTGCTCATCGTCGTCGTCACCAGCCTGTTCCTGGTGGTCGGCTGCCGCGGCACCGCCCCGGTGCATAACGTCAGCGACACCACCATCACCAATGCGCAGGGCGAGCGTCCCGATGCCGAAGTGATGTCGCAGGCCATTCGCGATGCGGGCGCCCGGCTCGGCTGGCGCATGGAGGAGGTCGAACCGGGCGTGATGGAAGGGGCAATCCGCGTGCGCGATCACACGGCCGTGGTGGAGATCCCGTATTCCGCCGGCCAATACCGCATCGACTACAAGGACAGCACGAACCTCAACCACACCAACGGCGAGATCCACCCGAACTACAACCGCTGGATCGAGAACCTGGACAACCAGATCCGGGCCGAGCTCTCGCGCCGGTAGCCCGGGATCCGCACGGGTCGGGACCGGGAGCGGCTCAATCGGGGCGCGGGCGTTCCGGATCGGACCGGCGCTCGCGCTGCCCGGCCTCTTCGGGATCGGAGGCATCGGACAGGCGTCCCGACTCCTGCGGGCCCCGGTCGCCCGACTCCGAAGATTCGCCGCCGCCCTGGCCGGGATCGAAATCGCGCTGGTGGGTATTCGCCAGCATCTTGCCCGCCCGATCCTCCAGGCGTTCGCGGGTGGGCTTGTCGGCCAGCTCCTCGGCGCTCTGCGCCAGATGGTGATAGAGGTCACGGTAGGTGCCCGCCATGCTGGCGAACAGCGTGGCCGTACGGTCGAAATGATCGTTTACCTGCGAGCGGTAGCGCGTGAGCTCCTGCATGCGCTGATCCAGCTCTTCTTCCAGCTGACGGATCAGCTTGCGTTCGTCGCTGGTCACCCGGCCGACCCAGAAGCCGACCAGCGCCGCCACCACGATCGCCAGGATGCCGAGGGCCACCCACAGCCCGACTGCCGTCTGTTCTTCCACCGCTGTCACCTTTTTTCGCTCCGGCGTGCCGCCGGCGTTGCTTCCGGAGCCCCGGGCCTTTCCCCGGAGCGTCCCGGGGCCATTGTGCCCCACGCTCCGTGCGAACGCACATGCTACCCTCGCACAAACCCCCGGAAAGCAAGGATTCCCACGATGCAGGATTCGCCGCGCGCGCAGCAGATCCGGCAGGCCCATGCCACGCTGATCCATCTGGTGGTGCAGGCCTGCCAGAACCCGCAGAGCCGGCAGGAGCTGGAGCCCGTCCTGGAACAGGCGATCCAGGGCGGCTGGACGGACCTGGTCGCCCGCATCCGTCAGGTGCTGGACGGCCAGCGCGACCCGTCTCTTTTGAACGGTCTGGACGAGGAAGACAGCGCCATTCTTTCATCCATTCTCACCGGCCTGCAGGACCCGGCCACACTGCCGGATCCGAACCAGACCGCCGATGCCGCGCAGGCCGCGCCGGGGCTGGCGCAGATGATCCACGGAGCATCCCGCGGCGATCCGCAGTCGCTGCACTGGCTGTCGCAGATGGCCGAACAGATGACCCGCGCGGGCGGCGACATGGCGCGTCTGGGCGGCATCACCAAGCGCCTGGTGGATGGCGAACGCGATCCTGAGGTGCTGTGTCAGGGCATGGGTCCGCAGGGCGAGAACCTGGTGCAGTCCATCCTGAGCGAACTGGGCAAGCTGGAACGTCACTGACGGAAACCGCGAGCCATCGATGCCCCGGCCCGCTGTCCCGTACCTCCGCGTCCCCCGGACCGTTTTCCTGGTCCTGCTGGTCGTGGCGTTCGCCGGCTGCGCACCGGTACAGGTGCAGCCGCCTCCCGATCCGGAACCCGCGACGCAGGTGCTGATCATCGACCATGGACGACACAGCAGTCTGCTGCTGCCGGACGCCGACGGCCGGCACTGGCTGCGTTATTCCTACGGGGACTGGCGGTTCTATGCGGAACGCCGTACCGGGCCCTTCAGCGCGCTGGCCGCACTGGCCTGGCCGACCCGGGCCGCGCTGGGACGCCAGGTCCTGACCGGCGAGGCCCCGCAGGCCGCCCTCCGACGCGACCTGCGAGTCCCGGTACGCGAGGTGCACACCCTCACGGTGGATGCCGACGAGACCGCCGCCCTGCGGGAGGATCTGGAAGCGCTGTGGCGACGCGGCCAGGACGACCGCCGCGAAATGGCGGTTTGGGACATGGCCTTCGTCGAGCACCCGACCCGGTACAGCCTGCGCCACAACTCCAACCGCATGATCGCGTTGTGGCTGGCCGAACTGGAGGTTCGGGTATCACGGCCACCAATCCTGTCGCGCTGGCAGGTGTGTCCGGTGCCCCCGGGGAACGCCACGGAAGACGACGACGCGCCGGACTGCTGACCGGGCGCTCCGGGCGTGCCCGTTACAGCGCGCGCACCCAGCCGAGTACGGCCTCCTGCAGGCTGCGTCCCGGCCCGATATGGGCGCGCGGATCATTCACCAGCAGAACCACGCGAACGTCATCCCCGCTCTCTGTACGCACGTAGCCGGCCACCGCGGAGACCTCGCGCAGGTGTCCGGTCTTCAGATGCATGTGGCCGCGTTCGGCGCCGTTATTGAAGCGGTTGCGCAAGGTGCCGTCGATCCCGGCCAGGGCCAGCGAGGACTGGAACTCGGGCCGCAGCGGATGCTCCCAGCCGGCCCGGAGGATCTGCCCCAGCTGGTACGGCGACATGCGCGCGTCGCGCGACAGGCCGGAGCCATTGTCCACCCGCATGCCGCCGGGGTTCACGCCCAGTTCGCGCAGGGCTTCCATCAGCGCCTGGCGCGAATGATCCATGGTCGCCGGAGCCCCGTGACGCTCGGCACCGAGGGTCAGCATCAGATGCCGGGTCATCACGTTGGAGCTCCACTTGTTGGACACCCGGATCAGGTCTGCCAGCGGCCGCGAGCGGTGCGTCACCAGGGGCTCCTCCTGCAGGGGCGTCATGCGCCCCGGACGGATCTCGCCGTCCAGCTCCCCGCCCCATTGCGACCAGTGCAGACGGAACAGCCCGGCGTGATTGCGTTCGGGCTCGGTCACCGAACGGAGCAACTCGTATTCCCCGCAATGCACGGGATACTCGCCGGTCAGCGTCAGGCGACCGTTGGCGCGGTCGGCATCGATCTCGATCCCGCGCTGAAAATCGCCGCACCGCCCGCGCCCGGGGCGCAGCCGGTTGTCGATCTCCACGTCCGGCAGCGGGGGATCCAGGCTGACCCGGACGGTCTCGCCGTTGCGCCCGGGCCGCACGCGGATGCGCTGGGCGTTGGAGTTCACGTGCAGGGCGTACACGCCCTGGTTATAGGCCCGCAGCGGCTGCCCGTTGAACGCGGCCGGGTCCTGCGGCCCCGCGTCGAAATGCGAGGCGTCCAGGATCACGTCGCCGGCGATGCGTTCTACGCCGGCCTGACGCAGCTGCCCGAGCATGCGCCAGTGCTCCTCGTTGACCATGCCGGGGTCGCCAGTGCCGCGTACCACCAGGTCGCCGTCCAGCACCCCGTCGCGCAGCTCGCCGACGGCCCACAGCTCGGTCTTCCAGGTGTAGTCCGGCCCCAGCTGATCCAGCGCCGCCAGTGAGGTGGCCAGCTTGATGGTGGAGGCCGGATTGAACAGCCGGTCGGCGTTGAGCTGCGCCAGGACCGCATCATCCCCGGCCCGCTGTATCCATAATCCGACGGATTCCGGCGGCAGGCCCCGTTCATCGATCGCGGATTTCAGCGGGGCGGGGAGATGTTCGAACTGCGCCCCGGCCATGCTCCACGGCAGCACCAGGATCAACGGGAACAGCAACGCCGTCAGCAGGATGCGGATGCGATGTTTCATGGGGCGGCGACCGGTTTCCGAGAACAACGGACCTCCAGTATTGGTCGCTCCACTCGCCGGAGCAAGCCCCGCGCGGGCGCCCGAGCGGGCCGGGTTCAACTTTCTGCGAGGTTCTCCATCACCGCGGCCAGATATTCGGCGGTGACCAGCTTGATGCCCATGCGGTTGCCCAGCTTGCGCATGCCCTGGTCGGCGGTCGCCAGTTCGGCGTCCAGTTCCATCGCCAGCAGCACCGCGTCCACGTCCTCGCGCGAGTCCACCAGGCCCTTGCGCATCGCCTCGCGAAAACGCTCGCGCAGCTGGGTGATCAGCTCCGGGCGCAGGGATTCGGCCGCCCCGGCCTCGCGGGTGTGCTCCTCGGCGATGCGCAGGCCGCGGTCGATCCGGGTACGAACCTCGTCGATGAACTCGTAGAGGATGTCGCTGGGCAGGGTCAGCGCGAAGCGGCGCGGCGAGCGCACCCAGACCACGGTCTCGAAATCCGCGGCCAGCGGCTCGAGGTCGCGCATGGTGCGGAATTCCTCGTAGACCGACAGCGGCATGTAGAACTCCGCGCTGCAGTCGCGCGCGAGCCGGAGAAACTGCTGCAGGACCGCCTCGGGGGTCTCGCCGAACTGCGCCGAGACGTGCGGGTTGGTGAAGACGCTGGTATCCAGCACGAAGCGGCGCATGGGGACCTTCCGGTGGCTGTGGGACGGGCTCCCATCATCGATACCCCCCGCGAGGGGGTCAACCGGGGTGTTACGCCGCGGCGTTACGGGCCGTTACGCGGCGTAACGAAGGGTGTTACGCCGCGTAACACCCGCCACCCCTTCTGCGTCACAAACCCCTGTTTTTACAGGCCTGGAATCACTGGCCCGCGACTTGCAACGGGCGCGGGACGCCGATTCCCGCAGCCGACACGATGTCCGACGCCCTCGACAGCACCCGCGAGTTCCTGCACGCCCACGCGCCCTTCGACCAGCTCGAGGCCGAGGCGCTGGAATTCGTGTTGCCGCGCCTGCAGACGCGCTTCTACGAACAGGGGGCGCGCATCACCGACCCGGAAGCGGGCCCGGCGCAGCGCTTCCACATCATCCGTCAGGGACGCATCCGCGGGGAGAGCCCGAGCGAGGACGAACAGCTCTCCGGCAACGCCTGGGAGCTGATCCCCGGCGAATGCTTCCCGATCGGGGCCCTGCTCGGCCGGCGCGCGGTGCATACCGTGCATCGCGCGGCGGAGGACACCCTGTGCCTGGAACTGAGCCTGGAGGATTTCGACCGCCTGCGGGCCCGCTCGCGGGTATTCAACGACTTCTGCACGCGGCGTCTGGCCAACCTGCTGGACCGCCTGCATCAGGGCCTCGACAGCCTCGCCAGTCATGACGCGGCCGGCGGAGGCCAGCTGAACACCCCGCTGGCACTGCGCCTGGCGCGCGAACCGGTCACCTGCCGCCCGGACACCCCGCTGCGCGAGGCCCTGAGCACCATGCGCGACCAGCGCGTGGGCTCGATCGTCGCGGTAAATGCCGAACATGCACCGGTGGGCATCTTCACCCTGCACGACCTGCTCAACCGCGTGGCGCTGGAAGGGGTCGGGCTGGATACCCCGGTGCGCGCAGTGATGACCGCGGACCCCGTCGCGCTGGAGGAGAACGCCCCGGGCTTCGAGGGCATCGAGGCGATGACCGAGCATGGGATGACCCACCTGTGCGTGGTCCGCGACGGCCGACTGACCGGGGTGCTGGGCGAACGCGATCTGCTCACCCGCCAGCCGCTGACCCTGGACGGGCTGGTGCGCGAGATCCGCCAGGCGACCGCGGTCGACGAGATCGCCGGGCGCCTGCGTCAGGTCCCGCGGCTGGTGGAGGCGGTGATCACCCAGGGCGCCGAGGCCGACCAGGTCCTGCGCCTGATCACGCGTCTGAACGAACACGCGACCCGCCGGGTGCTGGCCCTGCTGCGCCCGCAGTACGACATCGAGGGCATCGATTTCACCTGGCTGGCGTTCGGCTCGCAGGCGCGCGAGGAGCAGGCGCTGATCACCGACCAGGACAACGGCATCCTGTTCGATGCCGAGCCGGGCGACGAGGACGCGATCCGCGCGCGCCTGCTGCCCTGGGCGCAGGCCGTCAACCGGGCGCTGGCCGAATGCGGTTTCACCCTGTGTCCCGGCAACATCATGGCCGGCAATCCGGAGTGCTGCCTCAGCGGTCCGGAATGGGAGGCCCGTTTCACCCGCTGGATCGAACAGGGCACCCCGGAACACCTGCTCAAGAGCACCATCTTCTTCGACCTGCGCGCGGTGGACGGCGACGCCTCGCCGGTGGAGGCACTGCGCACCTTCCTGCTGCAGAAGACCGCCTACAACTCGCGCTTTCGCCGGCAGATGGCGGCCAACCAGCAGGCCTTCCGGCCGCCGCTGGGCCTGTTCGGCGAGATCCGCGCCGGGGCCGAAGGGATCGACGTGAAGAAACAGGGCCTGACCCCGTTCGTGGACGGCGCGCGGGTGATCGCTCTGGCCGCCGAGCTGCCGGCCACCGGCAGCCACGAGCGCATGGATCAGGCGGTCAGCGCCGAGGCCATGCGCCCCGGCGATGCCGCCGACTATCACGCGGCCCTGCGCTATCTGCAGATGCTGCGCCTGCGGGCGCAGCAGAAGGCCCTGCGCGAGGGCCGCGAGGACGACAGCCGCATCCGGCCGGAAGAACTGGGCGCCCTGGAGGGACGGGTGCTCAAGGAATCCTTCCGCCAGGCCCGCAAGCTGCAGGGGCAGCTTGCGGTGCAGTACCAGCTGTGAGGCCACCACAGCCAACACCTACGAAAAGAGGAGCAACACCATGTCGCAAGACCTCAGTCGCGAGGCGTACTGGAAGGCGAATCTCCGCCTTCTGGCGATCTGCCTCGGCATCTGGTTCTTCGTGTCGTTCGTGCTCGGCATCCTGCTCGCCGCGCCGCTGAACAACATCCACCTGGGCGGGTATCCGCTGGGCTTCTGGTTTGCCCAGCAGGGCTCGATCTACACCTTCATCGTCCTGATCTTCGTTTATGCCTGGCGCATGAACGTGCTGGACCGCAAGTTCAACGTCGACGAGGAGTAATCCGGCCATGGATCAACAGACTCTCAGCCTGATCGTGGTCGGCATCACCTTCGCGATCTACATCGGGATCGCGATCTGGGCCCGCGCCGGCTCGACCAGCGAATTCTACGTGGCGGGCAAGGGTGTCCACCCGGTCGCCAACGGCATGGCCACGGCGGCCGACTGGATGTCCGCGGCCAGCTTCATCTCCATGGCCGGCCTGATCGCCTTCCTCGGCTTCACCGGGGGCGCCTACCTGATGGGCTGGACCGGCGGCTACGTGCTGATGGCCCTGCTGCTGGCCCCCTATCTGCGCAAGTTCGGCAAGTTCACGGTGCCGGAATTCATCGGCGACCGGTTCTACTCCAAGCCGGCCCGCGTGGTGGCCGTGATCTCGCTGCTGGCGATGTCCATCACCTACGTGATCGGGCAGATGCGCGGCGTGGGGATCGCCTTCTCCAACATCCTCGAGGTGCAGCTGGAAGTGGGCCTGGTCGCCGGGATGGCGGTGGTGTTCATCTACGCCGTGCTCGGCGGGATGAAGGGCATCACCTACACCCAGATCGCGCAGTACGTGATCATGATCTTCGCCTACACGGTGCCGGCGATCTTCATTGCGATCACCCTGACCGGCAACCCGCTTCCGCAGCTGGGCCTGGGGTCGACCCTGCAGGGCTCCGACACCTACCTGCTGGAAGCCCTGGACAACACCATGGTGGAACTGGGCTTCACCCAGTACACCGCCACCGAAGGCGGCATGAGCATGCTCAACATGTTCCTGCTGACCCTGGCGCTGATGATCGGGACCGCGGGCCTGCCGCACGTGATCATCCGCTTCTTCACCGTCCCGCGCGTGCGGGATGCGCGCAAGTCGGCCGGCTGGGCGCTGGTCTTCATCGGCATCCTGTACACCACCGCCCCGGCAGTGGGTGCGATGGCCATCTGGAACCTGGTCAACACCGTGCATCCGGGCGAGATCGGCACCGAGGAAGGCCACCTGGCCTACGAGGACAAGCCGGCCTGGATGGAGCGCTGGGAACAGACCGGCCTGCTGGAGTTCGAGGACAAGAACGACGACGGCGTGATCCAGTACTACAACGACGAGAACGAAGAATTCGCCGCCATGGCCGAGGAGGAATACGGCTGGGAAGGCAGCGAGATCGTCGAGCTGGACCGCGACATCATGGTGCTGGCCAACCCCGAGATCGCCGGTCTGCCGGGCTGGGTCATCGCCCTGGTGGCGGCCGGGGGGATCGCGGCAGCGCTGTCCACCGCGGCCGGGTTGCTGCTGGCGATCTCGTCGGCCATCTCGCATGACCTGCTCAAGGGGGTCTTCACGCCGAAGATCAGCGAGAAGCGCGAGCTGCTGGCCGGACGCATCGCGATGGCCGTCGCCATCCTGTTCGCCGGCTATCTCGGGCTCAATCCACCGGGCTTCGCCGCCGAGGTGGTGGCACTGGCCTTCGGACTCGCGGCCGCCTCGCTGTTCCCGACCCTGATGATGGGCATCTTCATGAAGAAGATGAACCGCGAAGGCGCGATCACCGGCATGCTGGTGGGTCTGGTGACCACCCTGCTGTACATCTTCATGTACAAGGGCTGGTTCTTCTTCCCCGAGACCGCCATGCTGCCGGACACGCCGGAGGGCTGGATCCTGGGGATCAACCCGTCCAGCTTCGGCCCCATCGGCGCGGCCCTGAACTTCATCACCGCCTTCATCGTGATGAAGATGACCGCTCCGCCGCCGAAGGACATCCAGGACCTGGTGGAAAGCGTGCGCGTACCGCGCGCCGACTGATCCGCTCCCGGATCCGGCCCCGGTCCGGCCCTCGGGCCGGACCGGGCGATCCCCGCGAGGGGATCGTCCGCAAGTCCATCCACGTGGGCTTGCGGACGATCCTCGCAACCTCCCCCGTCCACCACGGAGCAGCGCGATGACCGCCGAACTCGACGAGATCCGCGACTTCCTCGATCAGGCACCGGATCTCGCGGAACTGCCCGCCCCGGCCCGCGCCGCCATGGTGCGGCGCCTGA
Source organism: Thioalkalivibrio sp. ALE19 (assembly GCF_000428605.1). Lineage (NCBI taxonomy): Bacteria > Pseudomonadati > Pseudomonadota > Gammaproteobacteria > Chromatiales > Ectothiorhodospiraceae > Thioalkalivibrio > Thioalkalivibrio sp. ALE19. The sequence goes on along the minus strand of NZ_AUAG01000023.1, from coordinate 26,377 downwards.
CCCTGCGTTACCTGCGCCACGGCGCGGCGTTTCCGCCCGCCGAAAACGGCGACGGCCTGTGGATCGTGCACACCGGGGCGATCGAACTGTTCGACGCCGGCGACGCCCTGCGCGACCGTCTCGGCGAGGGCGACGTGGCACGCGTGACTGGCGGCGAGTGTGCGGCCACCGGACCCGGCGGTCACGCCCGGGTGACCGAGGACGCACTGGTGTATCACCTGCCGCAGGCCCGGGCCGAGGACCTCGCCCTCCACCACCCCGCCCTGGGCGACTTCCTGCGCGCCCCCGGCGGACTGTCCGCGCCGGACAACGACGACCCTGGCGACATGGGCGACCGGGATAACCTCGGCACCGCCGACGGCCGCACCACCCTGCTGACCACCCCGGTGGCCTCGCTGATGAGCCCCCAGGTCCTGCAGGCGGATGCCGGCATCTCGCTGCGCGAGGCCGCCCGCCGCATGACCGGAGCGGATGTCTCCGCGCTGCTCCTGCAGGACGGGGAAGCCCCCGGCCGTCCGGCCGGCATGCTCACGGACACCGACCTGCGTCACGTCCTCGCGGAGGACGTCCCGCCCGACACCCCGGTACGCGAGCGGATGACGCGCGAACTGGTCACCGTCACCGGCGACACCCCGGCGTTCGAGGCCCTGCTGGAGATGGCGCGCCGCGACATCCATCACCTGCCGGTGGTGGAACCCGACGGCGAACGCCTGGCCGGGATCCTCTCCGGCACCGACCTGATCCGCCACCAGGGGACCAGCGCGATCCACCTGATCCGCGACCTGCGCCGCGCGGGCTCGCCCGCCGAGCTGAGCCTGCGGATGCAGGCCCTGCCCCGGCTGCAGCAGCAGTTGAGCGAGGCCGGGGTGGATGCCCTGCGCTGCGCCCAGGTGCTGACCCTGGTGATCGACACCCTGACCCGGCGCCTGCTGGAACTGGCCGAGGAGCGCCTGGGCCCCGCGCCGGCCACCTGGGCGTGGCTGGCCAGCGGCAGCCAGGGCCGCCACGAACAGCTGGCGCATACCGACCAGGACACCGCGCTGGTGTGGGCGGACGATGCCCCGGAGGACGCGGATGAATGGTTCGCTGCCCTTGCCCGCGAGGTGACCGACGGACTGGACGCCTGCGGCATCCGCCGCTGCCCCGGCGGGGTCGACCCCTCCCACGCCGCCTGGCGCGGCCCGGCGCGTGACTGGCACGCGGCCTTCGAGCGCGTGTTCACCCGGCCGGACGCGCAGGACGCCCGACTGGCCACGCATTATCTCGACCTGCGGGTCATCCACGGCAGCCACAGCCTGTTCATGCCCCTGCGCCAGCAGGCGCTGGAGCTCGGCTACCGGCACGAGAGCGTCCACACCGCGATGGCCCTGCAGGCGCGCGAGCTGCGGCCGCCGCTGGGGTTCTTCCGCCGCTTCGTGCTCGAACACGACGGCGAACACAGCCCGGCCCTCGACCTCAAGCGCCGCGGCCTGCTGCCGATCGTGGCACTGGCCCGGGTATGTGCCCTGCGCGCCCGGGCCGACGCCCGCAGCACTCCCGAGCGGCTGCGCGCCAGTGCCCACGCCGGGATCCTGACGGACGACACGGCGCGCGAAGTGGAGGAGGCCTTCCGCTTCATCGCCGGCGTTCGCGCGCGCCACCAGGCGCGCCAGATCGCCGCCGGCCAGTCCGCGGACAACCATGTGGACCCGACCACGCTCACGGGCCTGGAGCGCAGCCGACTGAAGGCCGCCTTCGTGCGCGTGGCGCAGGCCGCCCGGGCGGCGCTGGGGGGCGAGGGGCAGGCATGAGCAATGCCATGGCCTCGCCCGGCCAGGCCTGCCCGTTCGCCCGGGCCGCCGCCTGGTTTTCCCCCGGGTACTGGCGCTTCTGTCGCGCCCGCAACCGCGCGCGGCTGCAGACCCCGGCCGGCCCGCTGCGCGACTGCCTGGAGACCCCGCCGCCGGCGCCCGCGCAGGCGGTGGCCCGCACTCGCTTCCTCGCGGTGGACATCGAGACCACCGGCCTCGACCCGGAGCAGGACGCGATCCTCAGCATCGGCTGGGTGGCGCTGGAGGGCACGGCCATCGATCTGGCCACTGCCGGCTACGTGCTGGTCCGCCCGGACCGCGAGGTCCCGGAACAAAGCGCGGTGATCCACCACATCACCGATGAACACGCGGCCCGCGGGGTCGACGTCGGGGAGGCCCTGGACGCGCTGTTCCGCGCGCTCGACGGCCGTGTACTGATCGCCCACCACGCGGCCCTCGAACTGGGCTTTCTGGCGCGCGCCTGCGAGCGGCGCTACGGCACCCGCCCGCCCCTGCCGGTGGTCGACACCCTGCGCCTGGCCGAGACCGCCCGGCGCCGCGCCGGCCGTCCGGTAAGTGCCGGTGGCCTGCGCCTGCACGCCCTGCGCGGCGACTACAACCTGCCACCCCGGCGCAGCCACGACGCCCTGCTGGACGCCCTTGGCGCGGCCGAACTGTTTGCCGCGCTGATGGCCGAACGCGACCCGACGGGCACCCTGCCGCTGCGGCGAATCCTGTTCCGCCCCGGCCGTTTCTGGTAAGCCGGACACGCCCGACAGGCATGCTATCCTCGCGCCCGTGAGACCCAACCCTGACGAATCCGCTGGAACCACGCAGAACATGGAGGCCCGCATGAGCGACACCATCGAGTCCACCCTCACCGAGACCCGCCATTTCGATCCGCCGGCGGCATTCACCGCGAACGCCCGGCTCAAGCCGGAGGACGTGGAGGCCCTGCACAACAAGGCCCGGGCCGACTACGAAGGCTTCTGGTGCGACCTGGCGCGCGAGAAGATCGACTGGCAGACCGAGTTCACCGAAGGGCTGGACAGCTCGAATGCGCCGCATTTCCGCTGGTTCGCCGACGGGCGCATGAACGTCTCCTACAACTGCATCGACCGCCACCTCGAGGCCCGCGGCAACAAGACCGCGATCCGCTTCGAGGCCGAGAACGGCGACACCCGCAACCTCACCTACCGCGAGCTCTACAACGAGGTCGGCAAGCTGGCCAACGCACTCAAGGGCATGGGTGTCGAGAAGGGCGATCGCGTGGTCATCTACATGCCGATGAACGCCGGGGCGGTGATCGCGATGCAGGCCTGCGCCCGCATCGGCGCGATCCACTCGGTGGTGTTCGGCGGTTTCTCCGCCGATGCCCTGCGCGACCGCGTGGTGGACTCCGGCGCCACCGTCATCATCACCGCCGACGGCGGCGAGCGCGGCGGCAAGGTGGTGGGCCTGAAGGCCGGCGTCGACAAGGCGCTGGCCAGCAACCCCGCCGAGGTCGAGAAGGTGATCGTCTGCCGGCGCGCCGGCAATGACGTGACCATGCAGGAAGGCCGCGACGTCTGGTGGGAAGACGCGGTGGACGGCGAATCGGTCGACTGCGAACCCGAGTGGGTGGAATCCGAGCACCCGCTGTTCCTGCTCTACACCTCCGGTTCCACCGGCAAGCCCAAGGGCATCCAGCACTCCAGTGCCGGCTACCTGCTGGGCGCGATCATCACCAACGAGTGGGTGTTCGACCTGCAGGGCGACGACATCTTCTGGTGCACCGCCGACGTCGGCTGGATCACCGGCCACACCTACGTTGCCTACGGCCCGCTGGCGGTGGGCGCCACTCAGGTGGTCTACGAAGGCGTGCCCACCGTGCCGGACGCCGGGCGCTGGTGGAAGATGTGCCAGGACCACGGCGTGACCGTGTTCTATACCGCCCCCACCGCCATCCGTGCGCTGATGAAGGCCGGGCCCTACCTGCCCGAGCAGTACGACCTGTCGCAACTGCGCCTGCTGGGCACCGTGGGCGAGCCCATCAACCCCGAGGCGTGGATGTGGTACTACCGCGAGGTCGGCGGCGAGCGCTGCCCCATCGTGGACACCTGGTGGCAGACCGAGACCGGCGCCAACATGATCGCCCCGATCCCCGGCGCCACCACCCTGGTCCCGGGCTCCTGCACCCGCGCCCTTCCGGGCATCGACGCCGACGTGGTGGACGAGGACGGCAACAGCCTGGGCGCCGACGAAGGCGGCTACCTGGTCATCAGGAAGCCCTGGCCGTCGATGCTGCGCACCGTCTGGGGCGACGACCAGCGCTACAAGGACACCTACTGGCCCAAGTTCGGCGGCAAGTACTACCTCGCCGGCGACTCCGCCCGCCGCGACGCGGAAGGCAACTTCTGGATCATGGGCCGCATCGACGACGTGCTCAACGTCTCCGGGCACCGCATGGGGACCATGGAAGTCGAATCCGCGCTGGTGGCCCACAAGGACGTTGCCGAAGCCGCGGTGGTCGGGCGCCCGCACGACGTGAAGGGCGAAGCCATCGTCGCCTTCGTGATCCTGCACGGCGACCGCCCCACCGGCGACGAGGCGGACCGGCTGCTCAAGGAGCTGCGCGAATGGGTGGGCGAGCAGATCGGCCCGATCGCCAAGCCCGACGACATCCGTTTCGCCGACGGCCTGCCCAAGACCCGTTCCGGCAAGATCATGCGGCGCCTGCTGCGCTCCATCGCCAAGGGCGAGGAGATCACCTCGGACACCTCCACCCTGGAGAACGAGGCGGTCATCCCGCAGCTGCAGGGCAAGGCCTGACGCCGGACACGGGGGCCGTGATCCGAACCTGGTACGCCTGCCGAGGCACCAGGTTCACGGCCCCGCGCCCGGGCGCTCAAGCAAACAGATCGTCCAGGCCCACGCCGAGCGCATCGGCCAGGGCACGGGCGGTCACGATGGAGGGCACCTTTTTCTTCCGCTCGATTTCGTTCAGCATCGCGGGCGAGATACCGGCTGCGGAGGCCAGGGCGCGCTGGGATAGCCCCCGTTCTTCCCGCCAGAGGGTCACAAGGCTTTCTCCGGCCAGGTGACGTTCGACCGCGGCGAGGGGCAGGGTGGGAGCATTCCGCCGCTCGGCGATGACGGCCCGGTCTTCGGCATCCTCCAGACGCGCCAGCAGGGCCTCATACTCGCCCCGATCAAGAGTAATTTGCTCGGCCGTTTCAGTCATAGGCTTTGCTCCGATGGCGAATGGCGGTGACTTCCATGATGGTCATGGTGCCGTCTTGAAGGATCACGAACAGCACCCGGTAATCCCCGACGCGAAGTCGATATTCCTCTCGGCCTTTCAGCGCCTTCACATTGTTCGCCAGGCTGTCCGGCTCGGCCGCATATTGCCGGATTTTTGCCAGGACAAGGTCGCTGGCCGCTCCGGCCTTCTTCAGTTCCTTGATCGCTTTAGTCGTAAACCTGACGTCCATGTCATCCATCCCTTACTCACGGCAGTATTCGCTCCGAGCGAACACCATGTCAAGACTGGAGTACCTCGAGAGATCCTGCCCCACCGTCGGGGAAATAAACCTCGCACCTCAGTCGGCGATGACACGGGTCCCGGCCTGCACTTGGTCGCCCGGTCGAGTCACCACCCGTTCCCCGGCCTCCAGACCCTCGCGGATCTGCGTGGTGAAGTCGCTGCGGCGGCCGACCTCGACCCGGCGCGGCCGCGACCGAGCCCTCGCAGCAGCGGTGCCGGTGCAGCACCACGCCGCCAGCCGGCGCACGCACGGCCAGCGATTCGGTTTCGTCCTCGCTGCGTTCGCCGGTGGCGATGTCGAGGATCACCCGCGCCGCCTCGACCTCGCTGCGTGCGACCTCCACCGCCGACTCGCCTGCCTCCACTGCCGAGCGGGCGCGGTCACGCCGGGTCTCCACCCGCTCCAGGTCGCTGGCGGACACCGCCCCGTCCTCGAACAATTCGCGGTGACGCCGGTACTCCGACTCCGCCAGCCGCGCCTCGGCCCGCAGGTCCTCGAGGCTGGCCCGCGCCCCCTGCAGACGCGAACGTGCCGCGGCCAGGTGCTCGCGGGCCTGCTCGCATGGAAGATGACTTCGCGCCGGCCGGAACCGGCGGCCGGGGCCGGGATGGCGTTCACCCCGGAATCGACGTTACCCGCACCGCCGGGGCCGGAGGTTCGGCCGCCGGGGCCGCCCCGCTGTCCGGCGCACCGGGCAGCAGACCGCCGCCGTTGCCGTCGAGGCCCGCCGACCACAGGCTCAGCAGCAACAGCAGGAGGATCAGGATCGGGATCAGGATGCGTGGTTTCATCGGACAGGCCCTCGCTCGCGGCAATAGCTCCATGCTGCCACAAAGCCCCCGGCACGGCGCTGCCCCGCTCCCGTCATCGCGAGTCGCGAAGCGACGTGGCGATCTCCATCCGAAGCCGCCTGTTCCTGCGTGCAGACAACTTTGGCCGATTGCCACGTCGCCTTCAGCTCCTCGCAATGACGGATCGCAATGACCGGGGCACGAACGGCGTCGCTCGGGCCGCCGGCGCCACCCGTGGCGGTCGCGACCGGCGCTTCATCCCGATGCAGCACTGATATACTTGGTCATATGCGCCTGTCCCCGGAACAGCAAACCGTCATCCGTCAGGAAGTGGCCCGTGCATTCGGCCCGGACGCCCGGGTCTGCCTTTTCGGGTCCCGCACGGACGACTCGGCGCGGGGAGGTGACATCGACCTGTACGTCGAGGCCGAGGGCACGCCGGACGAACTTCTGGAGGGCGAACTGAAGCTGCATGCCGCCCTGCAGCGGCGGCTTGGCGAGCGCCGCGTGGACCTCGTCGTCCATCGGCGCGGTACTCCCGCGCGGCCCATCGACACTCACGCCCGACGCACCGGACTCCCGCTGTGACCACCGATTCGCATGCACGCCTAGCCCGGCTGCTGAACCTGGTCGATCGCGAAGACGAACATCTTCTGGGGGTACGGGAACGGCTCCTCGCGGGTGATTGTTCGGTTTCCCCCGACCGTGTGCGAGGCATCCTTGCTGCCGACAGCGGCATCGACCGGCTCGAATCCTTCGGTGCCAAGTTCGGGCGGATGCAGGACACGATCATGGACAAGCTGGTCCCGGCCTTTCTCACCAGTGCGGGCGAGAAACCGGGACCAGCCATCGACAATCTGGCACGCCTTGAAAAGCTGGGGCTCATCGAACAGGCCGATGACTGGTTACAGATGCGCCATCTGCGCAACCGGCTGGTCCACGAGTACATCGAGAACCCCGATGACCTGGCCCCGGCCCTGCAACGCGCCTGTCATTTCACCGACCGAATGCACACCGATTACCAGCGCCTTCGGGGCTATGCCCGGGACCGCCTGGCGGTCGAGGTCCCCGGCAACACGGGAAACTGAAGCCCCCGCGGGTACGGGAGCGAGGGTCACGCGGCGTCGATTTGTTGTTTTGCGCCCAAATATTTACCCTGTGCGCACCGTCCGGCCCGCCGCAGACGCGCCGCGCACCCCGCAATCGCGCGCCGCAGGGCCGTTTTGACGCCACATCGGCGTCATCCGAACCGCTTCAACAACGCAAGGAGTCAACATGTCCGCTCTGATCTGTGGGTCCATGGCCTACGACACCATCATGGTGTTCCCCGACCGCTTCAAGAACCACATCCTCCCGGACAAGGTGCACATGCTGAATGTGTCCTTCCTGGTCCCGGACATGCGTCGCGAGTTCGGCGGCTGCGCCGGCAACATCGCCTACAACATGAAGCTGCTGGGCGCCGACCCGACCGTAATGGCCACCGTGGGCGGCGATTTCACCCCGTATGCCGACTGGATGGACCGCCACGGCATCTCGCGCAAGTTCGTCAAGGAGCTGAAGGACACCTACACCGGTCAGGCCTTCATCACCACCGACCAGGACGACAACCAGATCACCGCCTTCCATCCGGGCGCGATGGGCTTCTCGCACCAGCAGAAGGTCACCGACGCCGACGGCATCAAGGTCGGCATCGTCTCCCCGGACGGCCGCGACGGCATGATCGAGCACGCCCAGCAGTTCGCCGACGCCGGGATCCCGTTCATGTTCGACCCGGGCCAGGGTCTGCCGATGTTCGACGGCGACGACCTCAAGCGCTTCATGGAGAACGCCACCTATGCCGCGTTCAATGACTACGAGGCGCAGCTGACCGCCGATCGCACCGGCATGAGCATGGAGCAGCTGGCGGAGATGGTGGACGCGATGATCGTTACCCGTGGCGGCGACGGCTCCGACATCTACACCGGCGGCAAGAAGATCACCATCCCGTCGGTGGAACCGGCCGCGATCAAGGATCCGACCGGCTGCGGCGACGCCTACCGTGCCGGCCTGCTGTTCGGTCTGGAGAAGGGCTACGACTGGGAGACCACCGGCCGCATCGCCTCGCTGATCGGCTCGATCAAGATCGCCCATTCCGGCACTCAGAACCACCACTTCTCGGCCGAAGAGTTCGCCGACAAGTTCGAGAAGGCCTTCGGCTACCGCTACTGAGGCAGCCCCTCACCGGATCCGGCCGCGAGAGCCGGGTCCCGGCGAGCTTCCGGCCCGGGCTCCCCTTGGGGGGCCCGGGCTTTTTTTGTGATTCCTTCAAGGATTAAATGGATTTTTTATTGTGGGAAATCGTTCCGGTTCCCGTATGGAACACCGACTCATTGACGAGGACAACGACATGGAAAAGCAGGAAGTCCTGGACCGTCTGCACCAGGCCAAACGAGCCCACCTCGCCTGGGTCGGCCGCGCCGAGCTCCTCACCCAGGGCGTGCCGGTGGAAAAGGACCAGATCCCCGTGCTGCACACCGACTGCCCGTTCGGGCAGTGGTATTTCAGTGAGGGTCAGGCGCTCAACGATTTTCCCGAGTTCCAATCGATCGACGAGGCCCACCGCCACCTGCATCAGGCGTACGCCGAGATCTTCAAGCTGGTCACCGAGGAAGAGAACGCCTCGATGTTTTCGAAAATGCTGGGTTTCGCCCGGCGCCAGCACGAGCGCAACGAACCGCTGATCCGGATGCACATGGAGGCACTGGAGGAGGCCTCGCGCAGCGTGGTGCACCACCTCGACGCGCTGGAGAGGAAGATCCGGGAGATGGACGAGGGAACGGTTCGAGGAGGCGGTGCGCACCTGACCCCCGCCGGGTCAGGCGGTTGCCGACCCCGCCTGCGCCCAGGCCGCCTTCCAGCTCTCGTAATCCGCGACCAGCTGCTCGACATCGGCTTCGTCGAACGGCCGCAGGCCGCTCAGGACCAGGTGCTTGCTGCCCCGGGCGACCACCGCGCCGTCGGTCACCAGTTCGTAGTCGAGCCGGATCTCGCCGCGCTTGCCGTTGACCGTCATGACCGCGTCCTTCAGCCGCGGCTCGGGTACGGCTGCCGCGGCCGCCAGCGGCTCGGGCAGTTCGAACCCCATGCGCTCGTACATCACCAGCGGACGTTTGGGGTTCACCATCACCTGATGCTCGCGCATCAGCGGCACCAGCACGTGCGGGAAGTTCTGTCCGGAGAACGACACGTAGCTGCGAATCAGCGACTCGATCGCGGCCGGGTCATCAACCACCGCCCCCGAACGTTCGATCTCGATCACGCTCTTGCCATTCTCGTCGGTGATCGCCACCTGTTCGCCGGGGTTCTCCGGGAAATGCACCGGGGCGTTACCGCCCACCATGCCGGTAAAGCGAAAGTTCATCGAAGCGCTGGCCCCCCAGGCATCCAGGGCCAGGGCGAACAGCAGGTCGCCGGGCACGCAGAACCGCCGCGAATCGGCGTCATGGATGGGGTTGAAGTCCCCCGCCACGGTCTTGGCAAAGCGGCTCCCCTGCTCCGGGGTGACCACGAGCTGCCCGTCCCGATAGCGATAGAAATCTTCCAGAAATGATATGCGGGTCACTCGACTCTCCCCGAACTTCGTTCTCGTTATTCCCGGACTTCCAGTCCCAGGTGTTCGCGGATCGCTGCCAGGAAGGCCTCGCCGTAGCGATCCAGCTTGTGCTGCCCGACCCCGGAGATGCCCAGCAGCTCGTCCGGAGTGCGCGGTGTGCCGGCCACCATCTCCAGCAGGGTGGCGTCGTTGAAGATCACGTAGGGCGGCACGCCCTGATCCGTCGACAGTTTCTGCCGCAGCCTGCGCAGAGTGTCCCACAAGGCCCGGTCTTCCGCATCCAGACCGGCAACCGAACGTGCGGTTTCACCCCGCGAGGGCTGTGCGGGCCGCGCCCCGGCGGCCTCGTGACGCAGGTGCAGGGATTCCTCGCCACGCAGCACGGCGCGACACCCGGGGTCCAGGCGCAGCCCGCCATAGCCCTCGGGATCCAGCCGCAGCAGGCCGCGCGCCAGCAGCTGACGCACCAGGCCGCGCCACTGACGCTCATCCAGTTCGGTGCCGATGCCGAAGGTGCTCAGCCGGTCATGGCCCAGCCGGGTGAGGCGTTCGCTGCGGCTGCCGCGCAGCACCGCGATCACGTGGCCCGCACCGAAACGTTCGCCGGTGCGATAGACGCAGGAAAGCAGTTTCTGCGCGGCCACGGTGGCATCCCAGGTGGCCGGTGGATCCTGGCAGTTGTCGCAGTATCCGCAGGGCTCGGGCAGGGTCTCGCCGAACCACGCAAGCAGGGCCTGACGGCGGCAGGTGGTGAGTTCGCTGAAGCCCAGCATGGCCTCGAGCTTCTGCTGCTCGATACGCTGGCGCTCCTCGCCGGCCTCCGAGTCCTGCAGCATCTGCCGCAGCGTGACCACGTCCTGCAGCCCGTAGAGCATCCAGGCATCGGCCGGCAGCCCGTCGCGTCCGGCACGGCCGGTCTCCTGGTAGTAGCCCTCCAGGCTCTTGGGAAGACTCAGATGGGCGACAAAGCGCACGTCCGGCTTGTCGATGCCCATGCCGAAGGCAATGGTCGCGACCATCACCACGCCATCCTCGCGCAGGAAGCGACGCTGGTGCTCGGCGCGCGTCGCCGCCGGCAAGCCGGCGTGATAGGGAAGCGCGGTCACGCCGCGCGCCGCCAGCCATTCGGCGGTTTCGTCCACCTTGCGCCGCGACAGGCAGTAGACGATGCCCGCCTCGCCGGGATGCTCCTCGCGGAGGAAACGCAGCAGACGTTCGCGCGGCGGCCCGGACGCGCCGTCGGCCGCCGCGACGCGATAGCGGATGTTGGGCCGGTCGAAAGAACTGACGAACATCCGCGCCGACTCCAGGCGCAGGCGCTCGCGGATCTCCTCGCGGGTGGGTTCGTCGGCGGTGGCGGTCAGGGCGATGCGCGGCACCGACGGGAAACGCTCCGCCAGCACCGCCAGGCGCCCGTATTCCGGGCGGAAGTCGTGCCCCCACTGCGACACGCAATGCGCCTCGTCGATCGCGAACAGCGCCAGCTCCAGCCCTTCCAGGCGATCCAGCATCCCGGGCGCGAACAGCCGTTCCGGAGAGAGATAAAGCAGATCCAGCTCCCCGGCGTGCAGCGCAGCCAGCACACCGCGCGCGGTGGCCTCGTCCTGCCCCGAATCCAGCCCGGCCGCGGCCACGCCGTTCTGCCGCAGGGCCTGCACCTGGTCGTGCATCAGCGCGATCAGGGGCGAGATGACGATGGCGCAGCCACGCCGCGCCAGTGCCGGGATCTGGTAGCAGAGCGACTTGCCCCCTCCGGTGGGCATCAGCACCAGGGCGTCGCCGCCCCCGGCGACATGCTCCACCACTGCCTGCTGCTGTCCGCGAAAGGCCTGGTAGCCAAACGTCTCGCGCAGGATGGTTTCCGGGGCGCTTCCCTGCGCCGGTGTTGCTGCGGTCTGATTCCCTTCCACCGGACGGTCCACCTGCGTTGCCATTAAGCTGTTCAGACTGCCCCAGGCCCCGCGCCGGGCGCAAGAACGGGCAGCTTCCCGGTGTGCATAGTAGGCTACGCGCTCCCTTCATCCGGGTGACTTTCCATGCGCGGTTTCGGCTCTTCGGTCCACGACGCCCCCGACAACGCGGTCAACTGGCGCATCGTCCGCAGCCTGCTGCCGTATCTGTCCGAATTCCGCGGACGGATGTTCCTGGCGCTGGGCCTGATGGCACTGGCCAAGCTGGCCACCGTGGCCGTGCCGGTGGCCCTGAAGTACATTGTCGAGCACTTCGAGGACGCCGGGGCGGAGGCGCTGGTGACCGTGCCTGTGGCGCTGGTGCTGGGCTACGGGCTGCTGCGCTTCGGCGGGACCTTCTTCGGCGAGCTGCGCGACGCGGTGTTCGTGCGCGTGGCGGAGCGCGCGATGCGGCGCGCCTCGCTGCGAGTCTTCCAGCACCTGCACCGGCTGGAGCTGGGGTTCCATCTGGCGCGCGAAACCGGCGGCCTGGCCCGCGACATCGAACGCGGCACCAGCGGCATGAGCTTCCTGCTGCGCTTCATGGTGTTCAACATCCTGCCGACCCTGATCGAGATCCTGCTGGTGGCCGGCATCCTGCTGTTCGCCGTCGGCCCGGTGTTCATGTTCACGGTGCTGATCGCGGTGGCGGTCTACGCAGCCTTCTCCATCTGGATCACCGAATGGCGCACGCGCTTCGTGCGCGAGACCAACCAGCGCGACAACGAATCCAATACCCGGGCGATCGACAGCCTGCTCAACTACGAGACGGTCAAGTACTTCGGCAACGAGAACTTCGAGGCCGACCGCTACGACCGCGGTCTCGCGGCCTGGGAACAGGCGCGCACCAAGAACGTGCTGTCGCTGGTGCTGCTGAACTCCGGGCAGGCCCTGATCATCGCCGCAGCGATCACCGTGATGATGCTGCTGGCCGCCGCGCGGGTGGCCGACGGCTCGATGTCGCTGGGCGATCTGGTGATGGTCAACGCCTACATGATCCAGCTGTTCATCCCGCTGAACTTCCTCGGCTTCGTCTATCGCGAGATCCGCCAGTCGCTGGCCAACATCGAGCGCCTGTTCGGCCTGCTGGAGAAACCGGTGCAGGTCGAGGACCGCTCCGATGCCCCGGACCTGGAGGTCGACGCCGGGCACGTGCGCTTCGAGCACGTGGATTTCCACTACCAGCCGGACCGACCGATCCTCGAGGACGTGACCATCGACCTGCCGGCCGGGAAACGGGTCGCGGTGGTGGGCCCCAGCGGCGCGGGCAAGTCGACCCTGTCGCGGCTGCTGTTCCGCTTCTACGACGTGACCGCCGGACGCATCACCATCGACGGTCAGGACCTGCGCGACGTGACCCAGGCGAGCGTGCGCCGGGCGATCGGCATGGTTCCGCAGGACACCGTGCTGTTCAACGACACCATCCGCTACAACATCGCCTACGGCGACCCCTCCGCCAGCGACGCGGCGATCGAACGGGTGGTGCGGCTGGCGCACCTGGAAGGGTTCATCGCGCACCTGCCCGACGGGCTGGACACGGTGGTGGGCGAGCGCGGCCTGAAGGTCTCCGGCGGCGAGAAGCAGCGCATCGCGATCGCCCGCATGCTGCTGAAGGACCCGCCCATCCTGGTGTTCGACGAGGCCACCTCGTCACTGGATTCCGACACCGAGAAGGGCATCCTGCAGGCGCTGGACGAGGTCTCCGCGCGCCGCACGACACTGGTGATCGCCCACCGCCTGTCCACGGTGAAACACGCCGACCGCATCGTGGTCCTGGATCAGGGGCGGGTCGTCGAAACCGGCACCCATCGGGAACTCCTCGCCCGCAACGGCACCTATGCACGCCTGTGGCAGCACCAGCAGTCCGAGGCGGGTGACGCCTCGGAGTTCACGGACAACTCGTGATACATTGACCCAAAACTCGTGAACCGCGGTGGCGATGAACCCACTGATCCTCCTGCTCTGGTGTCTGCTGGCCGTCACGGCCATTGCACCCGCAGCGGCCGATGAGCCGTATCGGGCGCCGGAGGCCATCGCGGACACCACGCGCGTCGACGCCGACGGCGCCTGGAGGCTGTTTCGCGAGGGGGTTCCGTTCGTCGACGTGCGCCTGTCAGCCGACTATCGCGCCGGCCGCATCCCGGGCGCAACCAACCTGACCATCATGCGCGACGCGGACGACCCGCGGAACCGCTTCACCCGCGAGCAACTGCTCGAAGTCGCCGGAGGCCGGGACCGGCCGGTGGTCCTCTACAGCAACGAGTTCGACTGCTGGCGTACCGAAGCCGCCATCCGCCGCGCACTGGAATGGGGCTTCGACGACCTCCACTACTTTCCCGGCGGCTACCCCGAGTGGAGCCGCCGGGACTACCCCTTCGAATGAGATGGGAGCCGGAGCGGAGGCGCGGGTGATGCCACTGCGAACGGCCATTGCACTGGCTGCTTTCGCCGGTCTGGCCCTGCTGGCCGCCGCCCTGGCTACCGGTGCCCATCTGGCCCTGCAGCAGGCGGACCAGCGGCTCGACCGCTTTGCCATGGAAACCCAGGAAGCCGCCTGGCAACAGGTGCTGGAGGCCGAACTGCAGGCGCTGCGCAGCGAGGCCACCGCGATCACCCGCAACCGCGCGCTGCGCGAGGCGCTTGCCGGCGACGAGCCGGTGGCGGGCTATGCCGACCCGCTGCACAACCGACTGACCGCCGCGGGCGTCGCCAGCGGCCTGGTCATTTATGACGCCGACGGCGAACGCCGGTTTGACTCCGTTCTCGAGGACGCCACCGAGTTTCCGCTGGCGCGGGCCACGCTGGACGACGGCCGCATCCACCAGGGCCTGCACCGCACTCCGGAGGGGCACTATTTCGCCGGTCTGACCATCCCCCTGTACGACCAGGGACAGCTGGTCGGCGTGGTCGTACCGCTGCAATCGCTGGCCGGGTCCGCCCTCGACACCCTCGCGGGCAAGGCGGATACCCGCGCCGTGCTGCTGGACGCCGGGGGGCGGGAGGAACACACCGCACCCGCAGCGGCCCTGCCCAACCCCGGCCCCATGCTGAACCGGGCCGCGGCACGACGGACGACCACGGGCGGGCGCCATGAACTCGCGGTACATCTCCCCCTGACCCCGTTCGGCCGCGAGGACGTCACGGGCAACATCGTGGTCATCCGCGACATTACCGACTCGGTCACGACCCAGCGCTTCATCAATAACGCCACGCGCGCCGGGGCAATCGTCGCCCTGCTCCTGATTGGCTGGGCGCTGTACTTCTGGCTGGGGCGCGCCCTGCGACCGCTGCGCGAGGCGGTGGCCACGCTGGAGGACGTGGGCCAGGGACGGTTCACCACCCGCATCCGCCGCGATTCGCGGCTGCAGGAAGTCGCCACCCTGCAGGGAGCCACCCTGGATATGGTGAAGCGGCTGCGGCGCATGCTGGAGGTCGAAGAAGATGCCCGCCTCGCCTTTCTCGATCCGCTGACCGGCCTGGCCAACCGCCGCCTGCTGCACGAGCGCCTGGACCACGCCATCCGCACCGCCGAACAGTCCGGGCGGCGCTCGGCCCTGCTGCTGATCGACCTCGACAACTTCAAGACCCTCAACGACACCCGCGGCCATTCGATCGGTGACCGGTTGCTGACGCTGGTCGCACAGCGCCTGCAGGGGCAGGTTCGCCCGCAGGACACGGTGGCGCGCATCGGTGGCGACGAATTCGTGGTCCTGCTGGAAGAGCTCAAGCCCGATTCCGACCAGGCGGTCGCGGATGCCGGCAAGGTCGCCGCCAAAATGCTGGACCGTATCCGGGAGCCGCTGATACTGGACGGGATCCAGCATGTCATCCAGGCGAGCATCGGCGTCACCGTGTTCCCGCAGGGCGGCGACACCAGCGAGGAACTGCTCAAGCAGGTGGATTTCGCGATGTATCAGGCCAAGCATCACGGTCGCGACACGATGCGCTTCTACGACCCGGAGATGCAGCGCCAGCTGCAGCGGCGGGCGGAACTGGAACGGGCCCTGCGGGATGCGCTGGATGCCGATGATCTGCTCCTTCACCTGCAGCCGCAGGTGGACACGGACGGCAACGTGATCGGTGCCGAAGGCCTGATGCGCTGGAACCCGGGCGAGCCCGGGGAGGTTTCACCCTCCGAATTCATCCCCGTGGCGGAGCAGAGCGACCAGATCCTCGCGATCGGCCGGGTGGCCCTGCGCCAGGCCTGCGAGCACCTGGCCCGCTGGCGCAACATCCCCGGCGCCGAGGCCCTGCAGCTCGCGGTCAATCTCTCCGCTCCGCACCTGCGCGATGCCCGGCTGCTCGACGAGTTGCGCCAGCTGCTGCACGAGACCGGCGCCCCGCCGCAGCGACTGACACTCGAGATCACCGAGAGCGTGATGGCCGAGGAATCCGAACAGTTGATGACCAACCTGCAGGAGCTGCGGGCGCTGGGCATCGGCCTCGCGCTGGACGATTTCGGCACCGGATACTCGTCGCTTGGGTATCTCAAGCGGTTGCCGGTGACCGAACTGAAGATCGACCGCTCCTTCGTGCGCGACCTCGAACACGATCCGGGCGACGCCGAGATCGTAACCACCATCCTGGCCATTGCCCGCACCATGGGGCTGGAGGTCGTGGCCGAAGGGGTCGAGACACCCGCCCAGCAGGACTTCCTCGGACAGCGCGGCTGCAGACGTTTCCAGGGCTTCCTGTTCCACCGCGCCATGCCGGCACAGAGCCTGGAAGCGCTGCTGCCCTGACGAGCTCAGTCGCCGGGGTCGACACGGCCGCGCAGGGCCTTCCTGCGCCCGCGCCGGGTCTTGGCGTCCAGCCGGCGCAGTTTGGCGGCACGGGGCGGTCGCGTCGGGCGCCGCTTCTTCACCGGCTGTCCGGCCTCGCGCAGCAGCTCGGCCAGGCGCTCCAGGGCATCCTCGCGATTGGCCTCCTGCGTGCGGTACTGCTGTGCCTTGATCACGATCACGCCGTCGCGGGTGATGCGCCGATCGCGCCGGCGCAGCAGGCGTTCGCGATAGACCTCGGGCAGACTCGCGGAGGCATGGATGTCGAAGCGGAGATGGATGGCGGTGGCCACCTTGTTGACGTTCTGCCCGCCGGCGCCCTGCGCGCGGATCGGCGTCAGCTCGATCTCCGCGTCGGGGATGGTCACGTTACCGGAGATCTTCAGCATCGGGAGGCTCAGCGGAACTCGCCATCGATGATGCGGCCGTCGTCGTCGAGTTCGGCGAAGAAGCGGCTTTTGTCGGTACGGTATTCGTGCGTCGCGATGTCGCCCGGGAGCACCAGCGTCACATCGGGATAGACCCGCCGGAATTCCTCGGGGGTCGGGCGGGTGTCGATGAAGGCATGGAACGGCTCGAGCTCCTCGACCGTTCCCGGCCGCGGCTCGAAGCCGTTGCCGCCGCGCTCCCCGGTCTCCAGCGAGCAGCCCCCCAGGGCCAGAACCATCACGACCGCCAGTGCGGCCCGGTGTCGAAATATCATCGCTGCCTCCAGCGCCGCGCCGCGATCGGCGCGGGTCAGTCGCCCGGCTGTCCGTGCTCGCGGGTGGCGAGGAACCGGATCTCCGGCCATTTTTCCTCGGCCATCTGCAGGTTGACCCGTGTAGGGGCGATATAGACCAGATCCCCGGCGTGGTCCAGGGCGAGGTTGTTCGCCGCCTTTTCCTTGAACTCCGCCAGCTTCTTCGGATCGTCGCTTTCCACCCAGCGCGCGGTCTGCACGTTCACGTTCTCGAACTGCGCCTCCACCTTGTACTCGGTGCGCAGGCGTTCGGCGACCACGTCGAACTGCAGCACCCCCACCGCCCCCAGGATCAGGTCATTGTTCGTCAGCGGGCGGTAGAGCTGGGTCGCGCCTTCCTCGCACAGCTCCTGCAGCCCCTTGGTCAGCTGCTTCATCTTCAGCGGATCCTTCAGCTGCGCACGGCGGAACAGTTCGGGCGCGAAGTTGGGGATGCCCTTGAACGTCAGATCCTCGCCCTGGGTAAAGGTGTCGCCGATGCGGATGGTGCCGTGGTTGTGGATGCCGATGATGTCGCCGGGATAGGCGGTCTCCACGTGTTCGCGATCGGAGGCCAGGAAGGTCAGCGCGTCCGGAACCTTCACGTCGCGCCCGATGCGCACGTGACGCAGCTTCGCGCCCTTGTCGAAGGTGCCGGAACAGATGCGCATGAACGCGATGCGGTCGCGGTGATTGGGATCCATGTTCGCCTGAATCTTGAACACGAACCCGGTGAACTTCTCCTCGGTGGGTTCCACCCTGCGCGAATACGTCGGACGCGGCAGCGGCCCCGGGGCGTACTCGACAAAGTCGTCCAGCAGCTCCTCGATGCCGAAGTTGTTGATCGCCGAGCCGAAGAATACCGGGGTCTGCTCACCGCGCAGATAGGCGTCCGGGTCGAACTCGTGCGAGGCGCCCTGCACCAGCTCCAGTTCCTCGCGCAGCTCTTCGGCCTGGGTCCCCAGGACCTCGTCGAGGCGCGGGTTGTCGAGGCCCTCGATGATCTCGCCGGTGGACTTCTTGCCGCCCTGCTCCGGGTCGTACAAGTGCACCGCATCGCGGCGAATGTGATAGACGCCGCGAAAACGCTTGCCGCTGCCGATCGGCCAGGTGACGGGGGCGCACTGGATCTTCAGCACCTCCTCGACCTCGTCCAGCAGTTCGATCGGCTCGCGCCCCTCGCGGTCCATCTTGTTGACGAAGGTCATGATCGGGGTGTCGCGCAGGCGGCAGACCTCCATCAGCTTGATGGTGCGGTCCTCCACGCCCTTGGCCGCGTCGATGACCATCAGCGCGGAGTCGACGGCGGTCAGCGTGCGGTAGGTATCCTCGGAAAAGTCCGCATGCCCCGGGGTATCCAGCAGGTTCACCATGCGCCCCTTGTAGGGGTACTGCATCACCGAGGAGGTGACCGAGATCCCGCGCGACTGCTCCATCGCCATCCAGTCGGAGGTGGCGTGGCGCGCGGACTTGCGCCCCTTGACCGTACCGGCGAGCTGGATCGCGCCGCCGTACAGCAGGAGCTTTTCGGTCATGGTGGTCTTGCCCGCGTCCGGATGCGAAATGATCGCAAAGGTCCGGCGGCGGGCGGTCTCGTCGACAAAGGACATCGGTCGGGTCCCGTACGGGGAGAAAGCCCGACATTCTAACGTATTCCGCCCGCCGCATTGGGCGGCGGGCGGAAACGGTTCAGCGTACGGCGGCTTCGGTGCGCATGGCCGTGCGCTGCTCGGCGAGGCTCTCGCGCGCGGCCGCCAGCTCTGCCTCGCTCATGCGGGACTCCAGGCGTTCCACGTGCTCGCCATCGTCGCCGAGGCTGTACCAGACCCAGGCCTGGACCCGGTCGCGATTCACGCCGCGGCCGGCCATGTGCAGGCGCCCGAGCCCGCGCTGGGCCTGGGCGTTGCCCTGCTCCGCCGCGAGCACATACCACTCGACGGCGTCGTCCACCGAGCGCTCGACCCCGCGCCCGGTCTCCAGCAGGTAGCCCCAGTGATACTGGGCGGAGGCCAGCCCCTGACCGGCGGCGCGTTCGATCCATTCCGCGGCTTCGGCCGGATCAGCCGATTCGTCCGCCAGCAGGTCGCGTCCGAGGTGATACTGGGCATTCATGTCGCCCAGTTCCGCCGCGCGACGGTAGTGTTCGCCGCTTTTCTCCGCGTCCACGGGAACCCCGCGTCCCGTGGCATGGAGGTAGCCGAGGAAGTAGTGCGCGCGCGCATGCCCCTGCTCGGCGGCCTGCGCGAACCATTCGGCCGCCGCCGCGTCGTCCTGTTCGGTGCCACGCGCGGTGTAATGGGCCATGCCCACGTCGAACTGCGCGTCACGGTCGCCGCGTTGCGCATTGCGTTCACGGATACCGAACCAGACACCCAGCAGTTCCTGCTGGCGTTCGGCTTCGTCGTAACCGAATTCGGTGGCCACCGCGGGGCCGGCGGTCAACAGGAGCGGCAGGGCCGCGGTCAGGGCAAGAAGGGACTTTTTCATCACAGCCTCGATACGGAACCGGTCGTAAGGCCCTGAGAATAGACACATGCCCGTGGAACCGCAAAACCGACAGTGCATTTTTGCGCACCCTGACCGCAGAATGCGCCAGGGAAACGCTGATCAGCGTTTCCCTAGGCCCCCGCCGGTTCCTCGCAGCTGCGGCGCAGCACCCAGGCATCCTCGCGGCCGCTGGGAAGCGGGTAGTAACGCGGTCGGGTGCCGATGTGCTCGAAGCCCTCCGAGCGGTAGAGCTGCACGGCCGCGGCGTTGGAAGGACGCACCTCGAGGAACAGGGCCTCGGCGCGTTCATCGCAGGCACAGGCCAGCAGCCGGCGCAGCATGAAGCGCCCCAGCCCGTAGCCCTGCCAGCGCGGATCCACCGTCAGATTCAGCAGATGCGCCTCGCCAGCGGCCACGGTCAGGATCGCATGCCCCACCTGACGGCCATCCACGGACAGGATCCAGCCGTCGTAACCGACCTTCAGGCAGTCCTGGAAGATCCGCGCGGTCCAGGGATAGTCATACGCCTGGCGCTCGATCACCATCACGCGATCGATGTCGGCCAGCTGCATGCGCCGCAGTTCGGGTCGGGTTCGGGCTTCGGCACTCATCGGTCATCTTCCCTCGTGCAGGAGTCGACCCCCGGATGGAGCCGGTGGTTCAGTCGGTGGCCGCGGACGGCAGGCACGCACGCGCCCGCTGCAGGTCCTCCCAGGCCCGCGCCTTTTCCCGCGGCGAACGCAGCAGATAGGCCGGATGCCAGGTCACGACCAGCGGAATGCCGCGATACTCGTGGACGCGCCCGCGCAGGCGCCCCACCGCGGTCTCGGTCTCCAGCAGCTGGTGCGCCGGGACCCGCCCCAGCGCCACGATGACCTCCGGGGCGATCGCCTCGATCTGGCGATCCAGGAAACCGCGGCAGGCCCGTGCCTCCTCCGGCTTCGGATCCCGATTGTTGGGCGGCCGGCACTTCAGGATATTGGCGATGAACACGTCGTGCTCGCGATCCAGTCCCAGCGCCGCCAGCATGTTGTCCAGCAGCTGCCCGGCTCGCCCGACGAACGGCTCGCCGCGACGATCCTCCTCGGCACCCGGGGCCTCGCCGACGAACAGCCAGCGGGCGCCGGTATCGCCCACCCCGAAGACCGTCTGCCGCCGGCTGGCCGCGAGCTCGCTGCAGGCAGTGCAGCCCGCGACTTCGTCTCGCAGGGCCTGCCAGTCGATGCCCGTGGCCGCCACGGACGACTCCCGCGGCGCCTGCTCCACGCTCAGGCCGGCCACCGGTTCAGGTAGTGGCTCCGGGGACGCTTCCGGCGCGGCGCCGGTATCCGCCGACGCGCGCGCCCGCCACAACGGGATGCCCATGTCGGCGAGGATGCGCCGCTTGTGCCGCGAGAGTTCCACGCCCGCCTCCCCGCTCAGGCTTGCGGGGCACGGCCGCGACGCCGGTGGCGCTGCCAGCGCACCAGCGTCAGCAGCGGCCCGGACAGCGCGTACACCACGAACCCGGCCAGCAGCATCTTGGGCGGATCCAGGGCCGCCAGCATCAGCGCCCCGACCACGCCCAGCATGGCCAGGAACGGGACCCGGTGGCGGAAATCCATGTCCTTGAAACTGAAATAGGTCAGGTTACTGACCATTGCCGCGCCGGCGAGCACGGTGATGATCAGCACCGCCACCGCCCCGGTGTCCCCCAGCTCCGCGGCCATGCCGAGGTCCTCGACCACCCAGACGGTCCCCACCAGCAGTGCCGCACTGGCGGGACTGGGCAACCCCTGGAAGAAGCGCTTGTCGGTCACCGCCAGGCGACTGTTGAAACGCGCGAGTCGCAGCGCCGCCGCGGTGGCAAAGAAGAACGCGGCCACCCAGCCGAAGTTGCCCAGGTCCTGCAGCTGCCACAGGTACACCACCAGTGCCGGAGCCAGGCCGAAGGAGACCAGATCCGAGAGCGAATCGAACTGCGCGCCGAACTCGCTCTGGGTATCGGTCATGCGGGCGACGCGGCCGTCCAGCGTGTCCAGCACCATGGCCACGAAGACCGCGATGGCCGCGGTAATGAACTCCCCGTCGATGGCGGACACGATCGCCAGGAATCCGGAGAACAGGACCCCGGTGGTGAACAGGTTGGGCAACAGGAACACCCCGCGCCGCCGCCGCGAACGCGGAGGCTCGTCGTCCAGCTCGTCCTCGCCACGGATGATGTCGGGGTCTTCGTCGGGATTCATTCGGCCAGCTCCACGGCGCCACCCTGATCACCCGGCTCGCGCGGCGGGAGCCCGCCCAGCAGGGTAGTCCCCGCCAGCACGACCTGCCCCGGCCGCACCATCACGTGCGATCCCTGCGGCAGCCACAGCTCCGCACGTCCGCCGAAACCGGCAAAGCCGATGCGCTTGCCGCGCCCCAGCCGGTTGCCGGGCAGCACCTCCGCCATGCGGATAAAACGCGGCCAGTGCGTCACGCTGAGAGCCAGGGTCATGCGGTCATCCTCGTCGGTGGCCAGCGCGAACGCAAGCCGGCCGGCGAGCTGCGGATCGGGCTCGCGATCCGTCTCCTGCCCCGGCCAGACGCGCTCGCGCACCTCGACCTCCTGCGGGGCATGGATGTTGTATTCGCCGAGATAGCGCTGGCGCATGCGGATGCGCTCGGCCTCGCGCCCGGTGAACGGGTCGGTGGTGGTCTCCACCGATTCCACTACGCCGTCGACCGGGGCCACCAGGCCCAGGGCCTGGGCCGGCGCCCGGCGCCGCAGGTCGCGGAACAGGGCCATCAGGGCCAGCATCAGGATGACCAGGAACAGACCCAGATCCGCCAGCCCGGACAGCAGCGTGATCACCGCCATCCAGGCGGTGACGATGACGAACAGGCGGCCTTCCTTCGCTACCGGAAACAGCATGTCCCCTCCGCGGCCCGCACCCGGGGCCGGTGGTGCCGCGGATCAGTTGCGCGACTTGTCGACCAGCTGGTTGGCCTGGATCCAGGGCATCATCGCCCGCAGCCGCTCACCCACCTGCTCGATCTCGTGGGCGGCGTTGCGGCGGCGATTCGCGGTCATGGAGGGATAGTTGGTATCCCCTTCCTGGATGAAGCGCTTGGCGTACTCGCCGGTCTGGATGTTGTGCAGGGCCTCGCGCATGGCCTCGCGGGACTGTTCGTTGATGACCTTCGGGCCGGTCACGTACTCGCCGTACTCCGCGTTGTTGGAGATGGAGTAGTTCATGTTGGCGATGCCGCCCTCGTACATCAGGTCGACGATCAGCTTGAGCTCGTGCAGGCACTCGAAATAGGCCATCTCCGGGGCATAGCCCGCCTCGGTCAGGGTCTCGAAGCCGGCCTTGACCAGCTCCACCGCGCCGCCGCACAGCACGGCCTGCTCGCCGAACAGGTCGGTCTCGGTCTCGTCCTGGAAGGTGGTCTCGATGATGCCGGTGCGGCCGCCGCCGATCGCCGAGGCATAGGACAGCGCGATGTCGCGCGCCTTGCCGGAGGCGTCCTGCTCGATGGCGATCAGGTCGGGGATGCCGCCGCCGCGGGCAAACTCCGAGCGCACGGTGTGACCCGGCGCCTTGGGCGCGATCATGATCACGTCGAGGTCGCCACGCGGCTCGATCTGGTTGTAATGGATGGTGAAGCCATGGGCGAACGCGAGGGTGCCGCCCTGCTTGAGGTTGGGCTTGATCTCCTCGCTGTAGAGCTTCGCCTGGTATTCGTCGGGGGCCAGCACCATGACCAGATCGGCGGCGGCCACCGCGTCGGACACGTCAGCCACCTTCAGGCCGGCTTCCTCGGCCTTGGCGCGCGAACCGGAACCGGCACGCAGGCCGACGGTGACGTCCACGCCGGAATCCTTCAGGTTGTTCGCATGGGCGTGTCCCTGCGAGCCGTAGCCAATGATGGCCACCTTCATGCCCTGAATGATGGAGAGGTCGGCGTCTTTGTCGTAATAGAGCTTCATTGCGGTTTCCTTGGCAATCGGTGAAAGGTGTTCAGATCTGGAGCGTGACGTCCCCGCGCGCGATGCCCATGACCCCGGAGCGCACCACCTCCTTCACGGGGAAGGGCTCCAGGGCCTGAAGGAAAGCATCCAGCTTGGAGCCCTCCCCGGTGATTTCGATGACGTAGGTCTTTTGCGTGACGTCGATGATGCGGCCGCGGAAGATGTCGGCGAGGCGCTTCACTTCTTCGCGGTCGCCGGGTTCGTCCACGCGGACCTTGACCATCGCCATCTCGCGCTCGATATGCGGATAGGAGGTCAGGTCGAGCAGCTTGATCACGTCGATCAGCTTGTTCAGCTGCTTGGTGATCTGCTCGACGATCTCGTCCGAGCCGCTGGTGACGATCGTCATGCGTGAGAGCGTGGGGTCGTCGGTGGGCGCGACGGTGAGCGATTCGATGTTGTAGCCGCGGGCCGAGAACAGGCCGGCCACCCGTGACAGGGCACCGGATTCGTTCTCCAGCAGGACACTGATGATGTGACGCATACGGAATCCTTCCCTGTCAGACCAGGATCATTTCGTTCTGACCGGCACCGGCCGGGATCATCGGGTAGACGTTCTCGGACTGATCGGTGATGAAGTCCAGGAACACCAGGCGGTCCTTCTGCGCCAGGGCCTCCTTCAGCGCGCCTTCCACGTCGCCCGGCTTGTCGACCCGCACACCGACGTGGCCGTAGGCCTCCGCCAGCTTCACGAAATCGGGCAGCGCATCCATGTAGGACATCGCGTAGCGGCCCTGATAGAAGAATTCCTGCCACTGCCGCACCATCCCGAGATAGCGGTTGTTCAGGTTCAGGATCTTCAGCGGCAGCTGGTACTGATAGCAGGTGGACAGCTCCTGCATGCACATCTGGATGCTGGCCTCGCCGGTGATGCAGCCCACCGTGGCGTCCGGATGCGCGAACTGCACGCCCATCGCGAACGGCAGTCCCACGCCCATGGTTCCCAGGCCGCCGGAGTTGATCCAGCGGTTGGGCTTGTCGAAACCATAGAACTGCGCGGCCCACATCTGGTGCTGGCCCACGTCGGAGGTCACGAAGGCGTCGCCACCGGTCAGCTCCCAGAACTTCTGCACCACGTACTGCGGCTTGATCAGTTCGGAATCGCGATCGTACTTGAGACAGTCCTGGCCGCGCCATTCGCGGATCTGGTCCCACCAGGCCTTCAGCGCGTCGGCGTCGGGCTGGCCGCCGTTCTCCTCCAGCGCGCGGATCAGCTCGCGCAGCACCGGCTCCACCTCGCCGACGATGGGCACGTCCACCTTCACGTTCTTGGAGATGGAGGCCGGGTCGACGTCCACATGCACGATCTTCGCGTGGGGGCAGAACTTCTCGATGTTGCCCGTCACGCGGTCATCAAAGCGCGCGCCGATGGCGATCAGCACGTCCGCGTGGTGCATCCCCATGTTGGCCTCGTAGGTCCCGTGCATCCCCAGCATGCCGACGAACTGCTCGTCCGAGGCCGGATAGGCGCCCAGCCCCATCAGGGTGTTGGTGATGGGGTAGCCCAGCTTGCGAGTGAATTCGGTCAGCGCCTCGGAGCCGCGACCCAGCACCACCCCGCCGCCGGTATAGATCATCGGCTGTTTCGCCGACAGGATCAGCTCGATCGCGCGACGGATCTGTCCGGTGTGGCCGCGGGTCTTCGGGTTGTAGGAGCGCATGTGGATGCTCTCGGGGTACTCGAACTCGCAGCTGTCGGCGGTGACATCCTTGGGGATGTCCACCACTACCGGGCCGGGCCGGCCGGTGGTGGCAATGTAAAAGGCCTTCTTGATGGTGGTCGCGAGATCCTTCACGTCCTTGACCAGGAAGTTGTGCTTCACGCAGGGCCGCGTGATCCCCACGGTGTCCACTTCCTGGAAGGCATCGTTGCCGATCATGCTGGTCGGCACCTGGCCGGTGAACACCACCAGCGGCACCGAATCCATGTAGGCGTCGGCGATGCCGGTGATCGCGTTGGTCGCGCCCGGACCGGAGGTCACCAGGGCCACGCCGGGCTTTTCGGAGGACTTGGCATAGCCCTCGGCGGCATGCACCGCGCCCTGCTCGTGACGGACCAGTACGTGCGAGACCTGGCTCTGCTGATACAGCGCATCGTAGATGTGCAGGACCGCGCCGCCGGGATAACCGAATACCAGATCGACGCCTTCGGCCTGCAGGCTGCGGACGAAGATTTCGGCACCGGTGATGGCGGTGGACGATGCAGAGGTCTCGGACATGACGGTTGTTCCTTACCAGGGGCTGTCGGGCGATCGTGATCCGAGCGGACACGCCGAATCAAAATAGCCCACCATACTAATATGAAATCGCCCGCGCTTCACGCCATACGGCGCGCCAGCGAGCACGGTCCACGTGAGGGGCGCAATGCCCTGGCATCCCCGCGGGCCTTCCCCGGCCGGGCGGAACCCAACGCCGGGGGCCCCGTCCGGAGATTGCCACGGCCCCTGGCGGGGCCTCGCAATGACAGGAAGCAACCCGCGGGGCCTCGCAATGACCGAGGGAACGAGCACGGTCCACGTGAGGGGCCCAAAGCCACGGCACCCCCGCCCTTCCCGGGGCGGGCGGAACCCGCCGCCGGAGGCCCCGTCCGGAGATTGCCACGGCCCCTGGCGGGGCCTCGCAATGACAGGAAGCAACCCGCGGGGCCCCGCGATGACAGGAAGCAACCCGCGGGGCCCCGCGATGACAGGAAGCAACCCGCGGGGCCCCGCAAGGGCGAAAGACAACTGGCGTGGCCTCGCGATG